>NZ_JAXVAE010000117.1:0-21838 GCF_037460745.1 Hallella sp.
ATGGCGGTCATTAGAAAATGACAAGAAACTTTTTCTAATGACCGATTTGGGTTAATTCTTTCATTAGAATCTTATAACCGATTTTGGTTTAGGGTTCGTTGATAACGAAAGGATAATTTGTGTGATATTGTGTGGTTACTTCTTGTTTTCGTTTATCTTATCCACCACAATGGCTATGGCGCCATCGCTGGTAACGTTACAGGCTGTTCCAAAGCTATCCATGGCAATGTAAAGGGCTATCATCAAGGCTTGCGCTTCTGTGTCGAAGCCAAGGATGCTTGCCAGCGGAGCTAATGCGGCCATGATGCAACCGCCTGGCACGCCCGGAGCCGCCACCATGACAATGCCCAGCATGAGGGTGAAATGGAGGAAGGTGGCGAAATCGTGTGGCATGCCGTTAATGAGGCAGATGGTGAGGGCGCAGCACGAAATCTTCATGGCCGAACCTGGCATGTGGATGGTGGCGCACAGGGGTACGACAAATCCCGCTATTCCCTCGCTCACCTTGTTTTTCAACGTTTGGGCAAAGGTAACTGGGATTGTTGCGGCCGACGAAGATGTGCCCAAAGCGGTGAGATAGGCGGGGAGCATGGTACCCAATAGGCGCAATGGGTTGCGCTTGGTAGTAAGGCCTGCAATGGTGTAGGCATAGAGCAGGATGATGATGTGGAGCGCGAAGATCACCAATATGATATAGGCGAAGATGGTGACGATTCGAAGCACCTGGCCGCTATTCGTCATAGAGAGGAAAATGCCGAAGATGTACAGGGGCAGCAGGGGGATGATGGCCTTGGCTATCACGCCAGCCACCACATCTTTCATTTCGATGAAACAATTGCGCAGGGTTTGCAACTGTCCATAGCTAATGCCCAGACCCATGATGAACGACAGCACCAAGGCGCTCATTACATCGAGTAAGGGCGGTATCGATACTGTGAAATAAGGTTGCAAGTCCTCGGGTTTGGCCACTTGCGCCATGCTTTCGGTGCTTGCCACCAATGAGGGAAACAACCATTCGCCCACGCCGTAGCCCATTAAGGCGGCACACGAGGTGTTGGCGTAGGCTATTGCCACCGTGAGGAGCAGCAGTTTGCCCGATCCCTTGCCTATCTCGGAGATGGCGGGCGTAACCAAGCCGATGATGATCAGCGGGATCATGAACCCAAGGAATTGGCTGAACACACCGTTGAAGGTCATAAACACTCTGGCAACGGAATCGGGAAGCATGTTGCCTAAAATAATTCCAAGTGCAATCGCCAGGGCGATGCGAAACAGGAGTGACGAGAATAGTTTACGCATGGATCATTGGGTTGAGTGTCGCAAAATAAGCATTAGCCCATCGTGCGGCGGTGTTTTTAATTCATTTTGATGGTTGACAGTATTCTATTTAATGGTTGATAGTATTCTATTTTAGGTATTGTGAGTTGATTAGGTTATATGTTGCAAACGAAAAAAGGGTATCTTTCTCAGATACCCTTCCTTTCTTTTGTGACTCGCATGGGGCTCGAACCCATGACCCCAACATTAAAAGTGTTGTGCTCTACCAGCTGAGCTAGCGAGTCTTTAGAAGCATATATGCTTCCTTGTTTGTAAGGCTTCAAATAGAGCGCCTTTCAAATTCGACTGCAAAGGTACGTTAATTTCTTGGTTTATGCAAATTATTGGACTGGTTTTTAACATGAGATGTGTTATTTTTCGGTTAGGAATCGTTTTGTGCTTGTATAAAGGCCGATTATTGCTGGCAAATGGGGCGCAACTCGTGGAAAATGTGTACTTTTGCATTTTCAAAAGTGCAAAACGTAGTATGGGATTATTTTTGAAAAGTTGTTTGACATTTGTGGGTGTGCTTTCGTTATCCGTCTCTCCTGTAGCCGCTCAGCGGTTGCCTCGCGAGACCTCTGGGGCCACCAAGGCGCTAAAGGGCGATCCGACGACCATCAACGACCGGCTCCAACAGTTGGCTACCCGCCTCATGCGCAATAAGCAGGGTAGCGTTATCGCCATAGAGCCCTCAACGGGCCGCATTCTTGCCTTGGTGAGTCGCGATCGCGTCGACGAGGGCATCAATCGTGCCTTGTCGGCGGTTTATTCTCCAGGATCCACTTTCAAGGTGGCGCAAGCGTTGGCGATGTATTCCGAAGGCGTATTGCCTGCCGACAAGACCTATCCTTGCCATAAGGGTTTCTATTTCAATCGCATTCACATTGGTTGCCACGAGCATCGTTCGCCCCTCTCCCTTGTGCAAGCCCTTGGTCAATCGTGCAATTCTTATTTCTGTAAGGCATTCCAGGAGATGGTCGACGACCGCAAGACCTACCTCACCAAGTATCGCGCCATTAACACCTGGGCCAAGTATATGCGTAGCCTGGGCCTGGGCCATCCCCTTGGGGTGGACCTTCCCGATGAGGCTGGCGGCACCATCCCCGATTCGGCCTCTCTCAATTCACACCATGGCAACTGGAACGGCACTACCATCATGTGGGTGGGAATGGGGCAGGGTGAGGTGAAAACTACCTCGTTGCAACTCTGTAATTTGGCTGCTCTGATTGCCAATCGAGGATATTATTTTATTCCCCACATCCACGATTCCGCGGCCCATGGGCAGCTCGACGCCAAGTTTACCACGCCCGTCAAGGCTATGGGTACAGCTGAGGCCTATCGCCTTGTGGTGCAGGGCATGAGGGCTTGTGTTACGAGTGGTACGGCTGCAAGCATCAACACGCCGGCCTACGCCATTTGTGGAAAGACGGGCACGGCAGAGAACGAGGGCCACGACCATTCAATCTTTATGGGCTTTGCCCCCATGAACAGTCCGCGAATAGCAGTAAGCGTGTATGTGGAGAATGGTGGTTTTGGCGCCGACCTTGCCGCTCCGCTGGCCTCGCTCGTGATTGAGCAGTATCTCACGGGGCACCTCTCTGCAGCATCCGAGAAGAAGGCGAGTCGCTTGGAAAACAAAACCGTTAAGGTGACACCCGTGGAGGTGCCCATCAGTTTTGACGATTTGTAATCCACCCCCATAACAATAGTTGCGCCCTGGTACCATGTGACTAAAGTGGTATCAGGGCGCATTTATATGATCCTGTATTGCTTGCTTTTATGACTTTAGGCTAAAGTCGAACCTTAATCCTCCGTTGGGGTTGTTGTTTACCTGGATGGATCCGCCATGCACCAGTACGGCGTTCTTCACGATGGCCAGTCCCAATCCTGTTCCTCCCATTTTTCGGCTGCGCCCTTTGTCTACGCGGTAGAACCGCTCAAACAATCGGGCAAGATGCTCAGGCGCTACTCCTACGCCGTCGTCCGTAAACGTAAAGTGCCACGTGCCGTCTTTCTCTTGGGCGGTAAGCGTTATGTGCGTTCCCTGTCCGGCGTAGGCAATGGCGTTGTCGGCGAGGTTGCGGAAGATGCTGTAAAGTAGGCTTCTGTTTCCGCGAATCAGGATGTGTGGTGGTATGTTGCACGTCATCGTCATGTTTCGTTGTTCGACCGCAAACTGTGACTCCTTGTCGACAGTTTGGATCAGCTCGGCCACATCCACATCTTCGATCGACAGCATTTGCGCCCCATCGTCCATGCGGTTGAGCATCGACATGTCTGCAAGCAGAGATGTGAGTCGTTTGCTTTGTGCGTAGCAGCGTTGCAGGAAGATCGAGCGGGTGTTTTCGTCCACTTTCGGATTCTCCAAAATGGTCTCGAGGTATCCTTGTATGCTTGCCACAGGCGTTTTCAGTTCGTGCGCCACGTTTTGTGTCAGTTGGCGTTTCAGCACGTTCTGCTCCTTTTGTGTGCGTTGCAGTTTCAGGTAGAGTTTCACGATACGCTCAGCGGTGTCGCCCAGTTCGTCGGCTGAGAAATTAACGAGCTCGTCGGTCTCGATCTTTCCATCGTGGTCGGCCTTGGTGGCAAACTCGTTCAACTTTGTAATGTTGCTTCCCAGCCTGTGGGTGAACCTATATAGTACCACGGTGAGCAGGAGGATGATTACCGCGGCAAACCATAGGTAGTGCTGGTCGGTTTTCAGGCTTTTGGCCAAATCCACATTGTAGGGTAGGGCGGAGCGTATAACATATTTGTCTTGTGGATAGTAGGTGGCGCTATAAAAATAGTCGTGCCCCATGGTCTTGCTATTTCGGTCGACCGATGATCCGTTGCCCTTGTTCAGCGCTTGTCTCACTTCCGGCCTACGAATGTGGTTGCCCATGTGGCTGATGTTAGTGCTTACGTTGTCGAATATTACGCGTCCGTCTTTGTTGATGATCGTAACGCGAAGGTCGCGTATGGCGTGGCGTGTGAGGTAGTCGTTCAGCCATGCGGCGTTATTTTTCCCACCGCTCACCAGCGCCTCATGCATTTGGTTGTTGTAGTCTTGCAACCGCAAGTTGAGCGTTTCCACCTTATACTGTTTCTCGCGATATTGCTGAAACACGATGAATGCCACGGCGAAGAGCAGAAATAGGGACAGAACGCTCAGGTATAGCTTGTTTCCAATGGATAACTTTTTTGCCATTTACATGAGGGGTTTAAGCATCGAAGTAATAGCCGAACCCCAGTCGGGTCACGAGGTTGTCGGAGTAGGGGCCGAGCTTCTTGCGAAGTCGGGTAATGTTCACGTCCACCGTGCGGTCGGAAACAATCACGTCCATAGGCCAGATCTGCCGAATGAGATCGTGGCGCGAGAACACACGCCCGGGCTGCTCCAGTAGTGTGCAAAGAATGCCAAATTCGGTTTTGGTAAAGTCAACATCCTGACCTTCCACGCTCACGGTCTTGCGGTCGAGGTCTATTATTAACTTATTGAATACCAATTGGTGGCGTTCTTTTTGCTCAGCCTTTGGTTGATGTGATCTGCGGAGCACGGCCTTGATGCGCAAGAGCACTTCGCGAATGGAGAAGGGCTTCGATATGTAATCGTCGGCGCCAGCGTTGAAGCCCATGATCTTGTCGTTCTCTGTACCCTTGGCTGTTAGGAAGATGATTGGCGTATTTCGTGTCTCCTCATTGGCTCTCAGGCGGTGGGCCACGTCGAAACCATTCATGCCTCCCATCATCACATCAAGTAAGATGAGGTTAAAGCTGGCGGCGTCTTTTTCCAGGGCCTCCTCGCCTGAGTAGGTCGTTGTGACGTCGTATCCTTGGGTCTCAAGGTTAAACTTCAGGATCTCGCAGAGGTCTTCCTCGTCGTCGACCACTAAGATTTTGGGTTTCGTTTCTTCTTCCATATTTACAAAGATAATTCTTTTTTCTATTTTATGTTGCAAAGTAACACACTTTAATTTTCATTGACGTCACAATCCTGTTACAGTTGTGTTACATTTTGGGGTTGTGTATGGCCCTATGAAGCTACCCAACGCCACCGCCCATCGCCGCCCGTGTAAGACCACCGCTCATTATTGGGCACCTCTCGCTTGGGCCCTTATAAGAGTAGCCCGTGGTAACAGGCATTAATGGCGATAAGAATCCATAGGTAGCAGCGAAGCAGGAGTGAGAACGCCAAATAGGCACAATTATAAAGTTTGCCCACAAAACAACAAAGTAGAAAGATAAGATAGGATTCTTGCCATGGCAAAACACGCGCAAACTCGGTCCTGCCCATCTGGCTTACGAAAACGTTATAATGTTACATATTACAATAGGGTGGTAACCATATCGCAACTCCCGTTTACACCTTGATTGCCAATGTGTAGCTCTTTCCTCTATCCAACGTGATTAGGAGTTGGCTATTCGTCTCGATGATGGGCTTAGTTCTTCTCACAAGCGTGTAAAGCGTATCGTTGGCATACGGCTTCTTTGGCCATAGTCGTTCGCAGATCTCTTTTTTCGAAAGGGTGTGTGTGGGGCGTTATCAGCATTTCGCGCAATGCGTGCTGCATGGGCGTAAGGCGCCGCCTGAGGAGGTGGAGAAAAGGTGATTCAACTCGTCGTAGTTGAGATGACTGCGGTAACATTGCAGGGTGTCGACACCAACCACATGTCCTGCCTTTATGAGGGCGTGTAGATGCGCCTCGCTCCGATCAGTCGTCGATAATGCCACATTCCCTCCATTGTCTGGCCACAGCTTGTGCGTCGGCCAAGGCGGTAGCCATGGGAAGGGGCGTGTTGTCGTCGATCTGGTAATTGTCGGTAAGAATCTTGGCCATGTCCTCAATGGTAAATTCGCTACCCTGCACCTCGTTCCACAAGAAGGCGGAACTCTCGTTCATGCTGATGATGTTGCTGAAGTCCATGTTTTCCTTGCCCTCAGCCACAAGGATATTCTCGCCACAAACGTTGCGGATGTTGAAACCGGGTTTTGTTTTCATGATGGTGTGTTGATGATGATGTTTTTACTGTAAAAAGTGAAGACCGATTGGTCCTTGTGTTGTTACGCCACGCCAAACAGGGGAATCCATATACGGCGGTAAAAGGCCAGCAGCCATCGGCGAATGGGGTAGAGGCGGGTCCATAGGTACGAGTAAACTCTCCATTTGCGCCCGTCGGTCCTGTCGAGGGTGGTGCGTCCCTTACGGTAAAACCCGACCACCGCACCCTTAACGTCGCTTATTTGGCAATGTTCGCAAAGTAGGTTGCCATCGCCCCTGAGTACCACGTGGGCGCCATCAATACTGACGATGCGATGCAAGACGTAAACACCGGGTTGCGTTTCGGCCAACACGGGATCGCCCACTTTTGGGTTGATGGCCTTTGTTAGCAACGCCTTGTCGCGGTTGTCCTCCAGAAAGGGTCGCATGGAGAACCCTCTCAGGCGGATGGTTACGGTGTGGCCCTCATCCATGAGCTTCACTATTTCGGGCAGCAGGATGGCGTTGGGTATTAGCTTTTCGTGACCGATTATTTCACTTTGATGGTTCTGTTGCATACGATAGCCGATTCAGGGTTGGGCAAGCAATGGAGCGCGTAGATGCCCGTGCTTTCTACGATATGGGTAATGGCGTCGCAGGTTAGGCGGTAGGTGGGCTCGTCCCATTTCATGGTGGAGCATGCGGGCAGCAGCGACGCAAAAGCCTCTATGGGGCGCAGGCGCTCCACGTGGTTGGCCTCTGCCCTGACAATGGTGGTTACGGCGCCCAGCCGTGCCTTCACGTTACGGTAACAGGGTGTCTTGCCACTCCATGGACTGCCGTAGATGTAGGGCTGTCCCTCAATGATCCTGATGATGGGATTGTCGTCGTTCATGAGGTCGCATCCGGGAAGATGGCGTAGCCACATGCTCACCTGTGTGGATTTGCCTGTGCCGCTTTTGGCAACAAAAGCGTAGCCGTATCCCTCTTGTCGCACCAGCGAGGCGTGGATCAGCAAGCATTGTTGCCTGCTTGAGGCAAAAGCGAAGGCCAGCATGAGCGCATTGTTGAGTCCAAAACAACGCATGTTGTAGTTGCCATTGAGCGCACAACGACATTCGCTGAAATCGTTGTTGGTTATCAGCAGGCAACAGTCGGCGCCATCGAGGTTTCTTATAATGTATTGGTAGCCACCTTGGTCGAGCCGATCCACAACCGTTAGGCCGTTGCCCGTGTCGAATTCGCGAATGCGCTCCCTTCTCGCCTTGGGGAAGGGGCTCAGGTCGTCGTCTACTATCAGGCGGAAAAGAGGCTGCGTCGCCTTGTCGTTAACGCGGAAAGGCTCAAACGACGGAATGAGTCGCAACGAGTTGGCACCATCTCCTTGGAAGACGATTTCAACATGAAAGTCGGCTATGCAAAAGCGGCAAACCTTCTCCATTCGTTACTTGATAATCTCAATGTCGCCCGAGATGGGTTGGAAACGAAACTCCTGCTCCTTGAGATAGTGGATGTTATAGTTTCCGCCTCCCAGGTATCTTTTGCGCAAGGCAAGGTATTTCTTTTCGGCTTCTTTCTTGGTGGTGGCAAACGACGTGGTGCACGTGGCGTTCTTGAAGCCAATGTTGTCCAAGTAATCGCGCAACTGATAAGAATAGTTTTCGCGGCTATAAAGGAACTTCGTCTTGCTGTCGATGTATGCCGAATCCACCTGTTGTATGTCTGTGAAATAAACCGTTGAATCGTTGAACGATGCGGCAAATCCATAGACGTAAATGGTCTTTGGCTTCAGCGCAGCCCATGCTCCTGTAGTAAGAAGCATGGCTGCCAATGTCATAATAATCTTTTTCGAGTTCATTATCCTTGTTGTCTTTATGATCTTTTATACCCTGTTGTTGAGGGCCAATATGCCCTTGTGAGCCATCATCCCAAGTACGACTTTAGTCGCTTGCTGTGGTCGTCGTGTCGCAGTCGACGTATGGCTTTCTCCTTGAGTTGGCGTACGCGCTCTCGGGTGAGCCCATACTTCTCTCCAATTTCCTCAAGGGTCATCTCGGGTTGGCCTATTCCGAAGAACGCCTCCAGAATGTTGCGCTCCCTTACGCTGAGCGTTTGCAGCGACCGTCCAATCTCCTCTTGTAGCGACTCCAGAACCAACTGGTTGTCGGTATTGGGCGTGTTGTCGTTGGGGAGCATCTCCAACAGGTTGTTGCCCTCGTCGTTAGACAGCGGGGCGTCGACAGAGACCTGCTTGCCTCGTGCGTTGATGACATCCTTGAGCTTGTCCTCAGGAATGTCGATCTTGTCCAAGAGTTCATCGAGACTCGGCAGACGCTCGTTCTCTTGCTCAAACTTGCTGACGATTCGTCTTACCTTGTTGACCGACCCCACTTGGTTGAGTGGCAGGCGTACCAGCCTGCTTTGGTCGGCGATGGCTTGCTGGATGCTTTGGCGAATCCACCACACGGCGTAGGAGATAAACTTGAATCCCCTTGTCTCGTCGAACTTTTCCGCAGCCCTAATCAGTCCCAGGTTGCCCTCGTTGATAAGGTCGGGCAGGGATAGTCCTTGGTTTTGGTATTGCTTGGCAACCGAAACCACAAATCTCAGGTTGGCTTTGGTGAGGCGTTCCAATGCTTTTTTGTCGCCTTCACGTATGCGCCTAGCCAAATCTTCCTCCTCTTCGGTGGAGAGGAGCTTCTCATGGCTGATTTCCTGTAGGTAAATCTCCAAAGACACGCTGTCTCTGGTGGTGATTGAATTTGTGATTTTCAGTTGTCTCATCTTAGGTCTGTGGCAGTTAGTTTGATTGCAAAGGTACAAAAAATAAAATAGTAATGTTTCTTTTCATCAAAAAATAGTGATTATTTTTTTTGCCAAATCGTTTATAGGCAGAAATTGGTGGCAATTTAAGGCGTCTTGAGACTCTTTTCGCCCCTTGCCGATGTTTGTTTTTGCAGTCGGGCTTGTGGGCTGTTCTTTTGGCGTAGCCCGTTATGACATTGATGCGCATGGAAGAATCGGTCCGTTGTGGAGCAATGGGGATGAGAAGCCAAAAAGGCGGAGCGCTTAAACAAGTGCTCCGCCTTTTTGGCTTATATGATGTAATGGCGTGTTTCGTGGAATTTATTCGCCCACCCTAACAGCCTTATAGTCGGTCTTTCCTGATGGCCATATGCCTGTGATGAAGAGCACGGGGTTCTTGCTGGTAGAAGCCTCCTTGACAGCTTTCTGCAGATCGGATATCTCCTTCATCTGCTGGTCGTTGGCTGTGAGGATGATGAAGCCATCGCTGATGCCTGCGTCCTTGAACGCACCACTCTTCACATCCTTCACCTGCAAGCCGTAGCTGATGTCAAGTTGTTTTTTCAACTCGTTGCTTACAGGAATCACCTTTGAGCCGAGCACGTCGAGGTCGGCAATTTTCACCACGTTGGTGTTGCCCTGGGCGTTCTTCACGGTAACGGTCTTGGTTTGCTTCTTCTTGTTGTGCAACCATGTAAGGGTAACCTTGTCGCCTGGGCGCTTGCTGTTCATGATCTCCTGACATTCGGCCATCTTGCTGATGTTCTTTCCGTCGATGGAGACAATGACGTCGCCTTTCTCCAATCCGGCAGCAGAGGCTGCGCTACCGTCTTCCACCTTGTCGACATAAACGCCCTCGTTGGTTCCGAGGTCGACCTCCTTGCCAGCCTCTTTCTGCTGGTTGATATAGTTGAGCACGTCGCCACCCGTAATGCCGAGAACGGCTCTTTGCACGGTGCCGTATTTCTTCAAGTCCTCTACCACCTTGTTCATGATGGTTGTGGGAATGGCAAAGCCATAGCCCGTGTAGGATCCTGTGGGAGAATAGAGCATGGCGTTGATGCCCACCAACTCGCCCTGAGAGTTGACCAGGGCGCCACCTGAGTTGCCCGGATTGATGGCTGCGTCGGTCTGAATGAAACTTGAGATGTTGGGACCATCGCTCTGTCCGCCCAGTCCGCGGGCCTTGGCCGAAACGATTCCAGCCGTTACCGTGTTGTTAAGGCCGAAGGGGTTGCCAACGGCGATGACCCATTCGCCAACCTTCAACTTGTCGGAGTCGCCGATGGGCAGGGTGGGCAGGTTCTTGCCATCCACCTTGATAAGGGCCAAGTCGGTGGTGGGGTCGGTTCCAATGATGCGTGCATTGAATTCGCGGTTGTCGTTGAGCGTTACGGTCAGTTCGTCGGCACCATTTACCACATGGTTATTGGTGACGATATAGCCGTCTGTGCTAATGATGACACCAGAGCCTGTGGCTTCCCTCTTTGGAGTCTGGATTTTTCGCTTCTGCTTGCCTCCATTGCCCTGTGGATTGCCGAAAAATCCGAAGGGGTCGGAGAAGAAGTCGGAGAAGGGGTCGCTTTGTACCTCAACCGTCTGAACCTTTGAGTTTTGTACATATTTGATATGCACCACAGCGGGAAGCGCCTTTTGTGAGGCGTAGGTCAAATCGACGGGTTGTCCCGCAACCGTCTGCTCGGTGGCAGCGTTCACCTTGATGAATGATCCGGTAGAGAAGGCCAGCGCTACAACGCTAAGGCCAACGATCAAGTAACTGGAATACTTTTTCATACGTTTATGGTTTGTTGTTTTCTTTTTTTATCTGTTTGGTTTTCAACCATGAGCCGTGCCCATTTCCTGATTTATATGTGCGGATGGTCCACGTCATTAACGCATGCAAATATAGGCGCAAAAATTGTAAATGTGCCATATTGTCGGTCTACTTTATCCCATTTTAACACTTTGATTTTAACACTTAACGCTTCTTTAGCAGAAAACGTCTAATATTTACATTCGTTTTGTTATGCCAATTCTGGCAGGATGATGTGTCGCTAATCTTCGCACATTAACGGATACATGTGGCAAAATCTAACGGATGGGCTCTAAAATCTTACGTTTCGTTGCACCTGTCTCAATTTTATTTGCTACTTTTGCAGTTTGTAAGGCAGTACCCCGGCTCTATCGCTGGCATCCTTGAGGTGCGAGAGGAAAGTCCGGGCAGCATAAGGCGCTCCACTTCTGAAAATGGAAGCTGTCGGCGACGGCAGGTGTAGGCAGAAGAAAATAACCGCCCCTCCCACGTGGAGGAGCAAGGGTGAGAAGGTGGTGTAAGAGACCACCAGTCTGCGGGTGATCGCAGAGCTGTGTCGGCTGGAGGCTGCAAGTTCATGTATACCATCGTCATTAAGGGTTGCCTGCCCGACAGGCCTTGAGCCTGACGATGGAGGGTAGAACGCTTGAGCGGCAGGGTGACTTGTCGACTGGATAAATGATGGAGCTCTCCTTATTTCATAAGGGGAAACAGAACCCGGCTTACCAGGGTGCTGCCTTACTTTTTATTATACAACGCTTCATTTTTTTGTAGCGCAGGTATAATAATTATCGAGTTATTTCAGTTATTTGTATGTAACCATTTATTTTTGACAAGACAGATGAAAGAGCTCCAACCCAATTTGCTTGACGACTACGAGCACAAGGTGCAAGGGATGATAGAGCGCCATGAGGACGATGCTGGCTTTCCGAAGCTGGACGACTATCGTTTGACGAAGAAAATGGTGGACGATTATCTTTACGACTACCAGATAGTGCTTGACCGTGAGGGTTCACAACGGTCGCAGTTGACGGTTTATGGCATCATAGCCATCATTCCGACGCTTATCCTCAGCGCGTTTCCCGAGTCGATGTTGCCTTGGGGTAAATGGTCGTTGATGGTGGGAATAGGTATGGGCTTGGCTTTGGCCTGCGCCATTAAGGCGGTTAGGATGGTTGTCACAAATAGCAAATTGGCTTCTTTGAAGCGTTCGAATAAGGATGTGAGTGCGTATGTTAGCGATATTGAAAAATACGTACGCAATCACGAGTAAATTACAGATAAGGCGATTAGATTATGGAATTACCTGATTTTATGGCATACAAGGACAGGTTCACCGAGAGTGGATTTGCCGAGAAGATTTCGCGCATTGCCAAGCGCGCTGGCGCAAAGTTGGTGTATGCGGCGCTGATTTTATACTACACATTGGAGAGTGACAAAGTGTCGCTTAAGGACAAGGCCATTATAGTAGGCGCCCTGGGTTATCTCATTTCACCCCTCGATGTGGTTCCCGATGCGTTCCCAATCATTGGCTTGGGCGATGATTTGGCCGTATTGGTATTCGTATTGAAGAAAATTTGGGGCGATGTGTCGGAGGATGTAAAGGCGAAAGCCCACGCAAAACTGTCGAAGTGGTTTGATGAAGACGAGATTCTTGAAGCCGACCATCTTTTCGAAGACACTCCGAAGGCATAACAAAAATAGGTCATTAGATAAAAGGTAGACGTGCTATCTGTCATCTAATGACCTATTTGTTTTCAATGCCTTGTGGCTTAACACGGAGTTTTGGCCTTGTGGTTGCTTATTGGGCTTTGTTGCTTTTGCGCTTCATAAACCATTTGATGGTGAAGTATGCGATGGCAATCACTACAAGAGCCACAATGACCAGCTTGATGTATTCGCCGTATTCCAAGATCTTGTCATGCAGTTGGTCTTCGGGCACGATGGTGTGGAGATACCACCCCATGGTAGCCAATATGCAGTTCCATGCCCCTGCACCGATGGTTGTGTAGAGCAGGAACTTCCAATAGTGCATCTTTGCCAATCCTGCAGGAATGGAGATGAGGTGGCGAATGCCTGGAATGAGGCGCCCCGTGATGGTGGCCACCATGCCATGATTGTTGAAGTAAGCTTCGCTTTTCTCTATCTTCTCGTGTGAGAGCATGCAGAGCTTTCCCAGTTTGGAATCGGCAAAACGCCAAATGACAGGTCTTCCCAACAACCATCCCGCTAAGTAGTTGATGGAGGCGCCGGCGTCGGCACCCAACGTGGAGAAGAGGATAACCAACCAGATGTCGAGGTTTCCGGCTGCGGAATGATAAGCGGCAGGAGCCACAACCAATTCTGACGGCACAGGTATGACCGTGCTCTCCAAAAGCATCAAGAAAAAGATGGTGCCATAATTGAGATTGGAGAGTAAGGTTGAAATGATGCTCATTCTTTCTTAAATCGTTATTGTTAATGTTATTAATGATGGAGCGTGGATAGCTTTCGCGCATTTAGCTCTCTCGGTTGCTCGTAGGCCAAGCGCCAAGCTCAGGGTGCTCCTTGGCGTATTCTTCGTAATTTTCGAATGGCGTTCCCTCTGGGAAAATGCCCTCGAGCATAGGCTTGGACCTGAGTGGGCCTTGCAGAACAGCTTGATGCAGGTCGGCCAAGAACTCGGAACGCAACCCCAAGTCGGCGTCGCACAATGCCAAGAAAGCCCATCCTTCAGGCATGTTTTTGCCAAGACCACCATCCATGATTTCCCTAAAAAGGTCGTGGGCAAACTGGGTGTAGCCACATTCGTAGGTCGAATAAGCTATAAGCGTTTGTATACGTAGGTCATTGTTGGATGCTTCGACGGCGCGCTTAAACCAAACGCGGGCTACTTCTGGTTGATTTTCAAGAAGATAAAGGTAGCCTCTGAGCACATTGTTTTCTGCGGTATTGCGGTCGGGAAGCTCGTCCATCTTCCTGATGCAGGCCAACGCTTCGGCCCGATTGCCCAATTGGGCGTTTAGGATGCATTGTTGCCGGAGAATTTCCAACTTGTTGGGTGAGGTGCTTGTAGCCAGTTTCTCTGCCGTCTTCAAGTGGGCAAGCGCTTCTTGAGGGTGGTTTTGCGCAGCCAGAATCGATGCAATGCCCATGTCGGGCGACTCGCTATAAGGCTGAAGCGCCTGAAGTTTCTTGTAAAACTTGATGGCTTCTGGATAGTTGCCAATGATCGCCAAGGAGTTTGCCTTATGGATGTGTGCGTCGGCGTTTACGGGGTCTATGGCCAACGCATAGTCGCAACTCTCTATGCAAGCGGTCGTGTCGCCCTGTTGAAATTGCGCCAACGCCATGGTGTTCCAATAGTCGGTGTTGTATGGGTTGTCGTCGATCAACTTGTCGAATATCTGCTCGCATAGGTCGAATTGCCCTTTCCCCAATGCCACACGTCCCTGCAACTCACGGTATTGTGGGTCGGTGGTCAGGCTACTTTTTTTCAACCACTCTTCTGTTATGTCTGTGCACGAGTAGTCGGCAAAAAGGGTAGCCACGTCAAGATAGTAGTCTTCAAGGTCGTCATCGCAGACATCGTTTTCCTTTGCTTTCAGATATTGGTTGGCTTCGTCTATGCGTTGGTCGGCAACCATGATCTCGGCCACAATATAATAATAGTCGAGGTCTGTCTTGTCGTCTATCTTTTCGGCCCATTGCATGGCTTCGGCGGCATTCCTGTTCACCAATATAGCCACACGCGCCTTGAAGGTCAAGGGTTGCGTTGCTCCAGGAAACATGTTGATGGCAAGATCGATGGCCTCTATGGCATCGGTCAATCTACCATGAAGGTGATAGTATTCGGCGATGTCGGTGAGGTCGTCGGGTTCCAGATAAATGGAGCTGCCTGCAGAGCGGGCAGCTTCATATCTTTTTAATATGTCATCAAATTGGTTATTCATTTCAGGAACTACCAAGAAGAATAATTGCTTTATTACAGAGATTACTTGTTCTTTTTAGCCCAGGCGTCTTTGAGGCCCACAGTCTTGTTGAATACTGGTGCGGCGTCGGTGGTGTCGGGATCGGCCATGAAGTAGCCGATGCGCTGGAACTGTAGGTACTCGCCAGGCTTGCGTGTTGCGGCGTATTTCTCAACGTAGCAGCAGTTGTTCACGTGCAAAGAGTCGGGATTGAGCAGCTCGTGGAAGTCGCGCTCGTCGGCCGAAGGATTCTCCACGAAGAACAAACGGTCGTACTCGCGCACCTCTGCCTTGACGCAATGGTCGGCGCTTACCCAGTGGAGTGTGCCCTTTACCTTGCGGTTGGCGCCTGGCATTCCGCTCTTGCTGTCGGTGTCGTACTCAGCCTGAATCTCGATGATGTTTCCTTCTGCGTCCTTTGTGCAACCGGTGCACTTCACGATGTAGGCGTTCTTCAGTCGAACCTCCTTGCCCGGTGCCAAACGGAAGAACTTCTTGGGAGCGTCCTCCATGAAGTCGGCCCGCTCGATCCAAAGATTCTTTGAGAAAGTGATGGTGTGTGTTCCTGCAGTCTCGTCCTCGGGGTTATTGATGGCTTCCATCTCTTCCGACTGTCCGTCGGGATAGTTGGGGATAACCAGCTTCACGGGGTCGACAACTGCTGACACGCGGGTCGATTTCTTGTTGAGATCGTCGCGTACGGCGGCCTCTAAGAGAGCCATGTCGTTGAGCGCGTCAAACTTAGTGTATCCTATTGACTGAATGAAGTTCTTGATAGACTCGGGCGAATAGCCACGACGGCGCATGCCACACAGGGTCGGCATACGGGGGTCGTCCCATCCGTTCACCAGATGCTCGTCGACCAAAGTGTGGAGCTTGCGCTTCGACATCACGGTATAAGTGAGGTTCAATCGGTTGAACTCAATCTGTCGTGGGCGGAAGTCATTCAGTCCTTTCTCTGCTGTGCCATCATATTCCTTCAGGAAATCCACAAACTTATCGTAGAGTGGACGATGGGGCACAAACTCGAGTGTGCAGATAGAGTGGGTTACACCCTCAAAGTAGTCGCTCTGGCCATGTGCGAAGTCGTACATGGGGTAGCAATGCCACTTGGTTCCTGTGCGGTGGTGAGGGGTCTGTATGATACGATACATGATGGGGTCGCGGAAGTGCATGTTGGGATTTGCCATGTCGAGCTTTGCGCGAAGCACCATAGAGCCTTCTACAGCCTCAGGTGTGTTCATCGCTTCGAACAGTCGAAGGCTCTCCTCAACGGGACGGTCGCGGTATGGGCTTGGCGTTCCAGCGGTAGTAGGTGTGCCTTTCTGCTCCGCGATCTGCTCAGAGGTCTGCTCGTCTACATAAGCCATGCCTTTGTTGATCATCCAAATGGCAAAATCCCACAGCTTCTGGAAGTAATCGGAAGCGTAATAGATGTTTCCCCATTTGAATCCCAGCCAACTGATGTCGTGAAGGATGTTTTCTACATATTCGTTGTTCTCCTTCGAGGGATTGGTATCGTCGAAGCGAAGGTTGCAAACGCCATTGTATTTCTCTGCTGCACCGAAGTCCATGCAGATGGCCTTTGCGTGACCAATGTGAAGATAGCCGTTGGGCTCTGGCGGAAAGCGGGTTTGCAAACGGCCCCCGTTCTTGCCAGCTGCAAGGTCTTCCTCAATCAACTGCTCAACAAAACTCACGCTGCGCTTCTCTTCGCTGTTGTTTTCTTTGATTTCCATCTTGTGTTGTTTATTCTATTATTATTTGTTGCAAAGTTAATCATTTATCTACAAAAATTCATCATCGTAGCGTTAAAATGTGCAACTGATTGTTGTGGCATTGTGTAGTTATGTCGATCTGCGCGTTGGCGAGTCGTCTAAGAGTGAGATTGGTTGGGAGAGGCCGTTATGAAGAATTGTCGAAGAATCGTGTTGATTTATGATTGCGATTTTGGTTTTCCTTGCCTGTTATTAGAAAAAACAGACGAGGTAAAATGATATTACGTTCCACGAGGCGGTTGCGGGGTTGTTTCTTTGTTCTATTGAAAGAAGCGTAACATATTCTGTGGTCTTGCACTTTTGCGGCTTGGCAAGGGGGCGTAAGGGGAGGAACGGTAGGGCTCGGAAAGGATAGACGAGGCAGTAGTGGCGTATTTGTTGATGTTTGACTTTGAAACAAAACAGGGAAAAAACATTTTTGTTTGTTATATATTCTGCCTGATAATAATGTCACCGAAACGGATGGCAGATCGTGTCAGGAATGTAAGAGAACGTTTATCCATCAAGTTTTAATAGAATATAGCGAGGTGAGAATTATTGAGAATGTAAGGAAATTAGTCAAACAAGATTGGCAGGCGTAAAATAGCTTATCCTAAGTGTGGCCAATGGTAATTACCTGTTACATTATCCGTGTTTTTGAGAATGTGTAAAATAAGTGTAAAAAGGCCAAGCTATGTTCGGTTTTTGTAGTATTTTCCACATATTCCATATACGAACCGAAAATCCATCCCCTCAAAAAATAATCGAAAATAAATTAGAAAATCCTTGGTGGAATCGAAATAAATGCGTACTTTTGCAATCGTTATCCTGAATACAATCTTTTTACCTTAAAGAAGACTAATGCCTATTGAGAGTAAATGGCGCTCGCTGTGAAGCAAGCGCCATTTTTCATTTCTCCTTGCACGCATCAACATACAAAAAGCAACCGCAATCCTACCGTTAAGTGTTACGATAGGGTTGCGGTTGCGTTTTGCCTATAATGATTAATGTGTAAAGCCCTGAGGGGGCGCTTGGTTGCCTGTTCAGAAGTTTACTTGATTCCTCGCTGGTTGAGCGCAGCCGAATAACGACGGGCGTTGTTCATGTGCTCTTGATAGGTGGTGGCGAAGTTGTGGGTTCCGCTGAAGTCTTCCTTGGCGCACATGTAGAGGTAGTTGTGGTGCACCATGTTGAGCACGGCGTCGATACCCGCCACGCTGGCTATGCGGATAGGTCCAGGGGGCAGGCCTGGGTTGACGTAGGTGTTATAGGGGCTGCTAACATGGAGCATGTCGTGATAGATGCGCTTGAGCTCGAAGTGCTTGAGGGCAAACTTGATGGTGGGGTCGGCCTGGAGCGGCATGCCGTTGGGGTATTCGGCGTCGCGGAGCATCAGTCGGTTGTAGTACATACCCGCAATCATAGGCTTCTCCTTGTTGTTGGCCGTTTCCTCGTCAACAATGCTGGCGAGCGTGGCAACCTCCTCGGGTGTCAACTTCAGGTCTTTGGCCTTGGCCAAGCGTGTGTCGTTCCAGAAATGTTTGTTCTCCTTTTGCATGCGGCGTAGCAATCCGCTGAGCGAGATGTTCCAGTAGATGTCGTAGGTGTTGGGCACGAACAGAGCGGCTATTGTCGTGGTGTCGTAGCCATAGGCGTGGCAAGTGTCCTCGTTGCTGAGCGCCTGGGCGATGGTGGCGCTATCCAGCATGAGTTTGTTGCCCAGCACCTCAGCAAGGTCCTGCATGGTGCGAACGGATGGAACCGTGAGGTTCACAGGCTCTTGCATCCCGTTCTTGATGTGTCTGAATGTCACGAACGCGCCCATCGACGGCTTGATGGCGAATCGTCCTGTGCGCACGTGTTTCACCAGATTGCTGTGGCGCGAAAGGGTTTTGAAGGCGTGCAATCCGTGTGTGGTGGCAAAGGGTTGTAGCTTCACGAGCAACGAGTCGTAGTTGTCGTCGTCGTCGACGTAGACGTAGCAAGTTTCGTTCTTGCCTGTGAAGGATGTGAAAAAGTAATAATATCCAATGCCGAGCAAAGCCAAAAGGCATAACGCTGCAGGCGTGAGATATTTTTTCTTGCAGTTGTTTTTCATCATTTATTGCGATTGTAAACTGATGCAAAGTTACATGAAAAGGATGATTTTTCAAAACATTCTTCCTCTATCTTTTAGCATTTTAAGTGGAATTATATATCTTTGCAATATGAAGTTGAATTTTAGCATAAGGTACAAAACGCCCTTTGGGCAGTCGATGCACGTGTGTATCCGTTATATAGATAAGGATGGGCATGTGCGCGATGTGAACGAGCCCATGCGCACCGACGACGGCGATACATGGACCGTGGAGACGGCAGGCATTGTGTTTACCCATGTTCCCATCCGCTATCTTGTTTACACTTATCAGGTTGAGGATGATGCGGGCAAGGTGATGCGTAAGGAATGGAACGCCGTTCCTCGCATGTTCGGCTTGGATGTGTCGCGAAATTACATCTTTCATGACATTTGGCGCGACCTGTCTTTGCAGCACTATATCTATCCCGTGAGTCAAGAGCGTGAGTCAAAGCAGGTTAGCTCCATGCCGTGCTTCAACCGCAGCGTCATATTCCGCATATCGGCACCTCAGGTACGCGAGAACTGTTTGGTGGCGGTGCTTGGTAGTGAGCCGACGTTGGGCGTGTGGAATGTGCGTCGCTATCTTCCCATGCATTATGTGGGCGATGGCGACTGGATGCTTACCATCAACGCCTACGCTATGGTGTTCCCGTTCGAGTTCAAGTATGTGGTTGTCGACAAAGCCACCCACGACATTGTGGAGTGGGAGAGTGGCGACAATCGCAAGGCCGATGTGATACGACTGGAAGATGGCGAGCAACTGGTTATTTATGGTGGAAACATCCGCACGAAGTGCAAGTTGGTTTACCACGACGAGTTGCTTGGGATAGACGATATAACGAATCATGAAATACGAGAGCTATATATTTGATCTTGATGGCACATTGCTGAGCACGCTGACCGACTTGGCCGCAAGTTGCAACTATGCCTTGCGGTCGTGCGGCATGCCCGAGCGAACCATCGATGAGGTAAGAAGATTTGTAGGTAACGGAGTGAAGAAACTTATGGAACGCGCTATTCCTCAGGGTGTTGACAATCCTCGCTTCGAGGAATGTTATGCTGCGTTTCGTGAACATTACATGGTTCACAACTTGGACACCACGGCACCCTATCCGGGCGTGCTGGAAATGTTGGGTCGCCTGAAGGGCCAGGGCGCCAAGTTGGCGGTGGTAAGCAATAAGTTTTATGCTGCCACGCAAGAGTTGGTGAAGCATTTCTTTGGCGACTATGTGGAGGTGGCCATTGGCGAACGTCCCGACATCCGCAAGAAGCCCGCCCCCGACACGGTGGAGGAGGCGTTGCGTCAGTTGGAAGCCTCGCCCGATACGGCCGTCTACATTGGCGACAGCGACGTGGACATCGATACGGCGCGCAACAGCCACATGCCATGCATCAGCGTGCTGTGGGGTTTCCGAAGCAAGGAGTTTCTTTTGGAGCATGGTGCCACGCACCTTGTGTCTTCGCCCTCCGAAATTGTTTAGGACGACCGAGAGAAGGCGGGGAAGAAACGCAAATAAAGGGAAATAGGCAAAGCCCTTCGCCAAATGATGAAAGGGGAAAAGCAAAGCCTTTCGCCAAATGATGAAAGGGAAATAAGAAAAGCCTTTCGCAACACGATGATTGCGAAAGGCTTTATGCTTTTTTAGACCTATTCTTATTTATATAAGCTCAGTCTTGAAGTGCAGGCTTGGTTTTACTCGCCCTTGATGGCAGCCACACCGGGAAGCACCTTGCCCTCGATAGCCTCGAGCATAGCGCCACCACCTGTTGACACATAGCTCACCTTGTCGGCCAGGCCAAACTTGTTGATGGCAGCCACAGAGTCGCCACCGCCGATGAGTGAGTAAGCGCCATTCTCCTGAGTGGCCTTGGCAACGGTCTTGGCGATCTCGCCGGTACCGTGTGCGAAGTTCTCAAACTCGAACACGCCCACAGGACCGTTCCACAGGATGGTCTTAGAGCTCATGATGATTTCCTTCCAAGCAGCGACGCTCTCCTCAGAGGCATCCATGCCCTCCCAACCCTCGGGGATAGAGAAGATGGGGAATACTGAGCGAGCGGTGTCGTTAGAGAACTCGCGGCCGCAAACGGTGGCAACCGAGAGGCTGAGGTTCACGCCCTTCTTCTTGGCCTCCTCGATCACGTTGAGAGCCTCGGGCATCAAGTCGTCCTCGTGGAGCGAGTCGCCGATGCTACCACCCTGTGCCTTGATGAATGTGTAACCCATGCCGCCGCCAATGATCAGGTTGTCGACCTTGTCGAGCAGGTTCTTGATGACGCCGAGCTTAGAGCTTACCTTAGATCCGCCGATGATGGCTGTGAAGGGGTGCTGTGCGTTCTTCATCACGTTGTCGATAGCGGTAACCTCCTTCTCCATGAGGTAGCCAAGCATCTTGGCGTCCTGCTCGAAGTAGTCGGCGATGACAGCGGTTGAAGCGTGACGACGGTGAGCTGTACCGAAAGCGTCGTTGACATAGACGTCGGCGTAAGAAGCCAACTTCTGGGCGAACTTCTTCTGGCTTTCCTTCATGGCCTTCTTGGCCTCGTCAAACTCAGGAGTGCCTTTCTCAACACCTACAGGCTTGCCCTCTTCCTCGGGGTAGAAGCGCAGGTTTTCGAGCAGCAGGGCCTCTCCGGGCTGCAGGGCTGCAGCCTCCTTCTCAGCGTTGCCACAGTCGGGAGCGAACTTCACGTCGACCCCCAGGCGCTCTGACACCTTGCCAACAATCTGCTGCAGGCTGAGCTTGGGGTTCACCTTGCCCTTGGGCTTGCCCATGTGGCTCATCATGATGACAGACCCGCCATCGGCCAGGATCTTCTTCAATGTGGGGAGGGCACCGCGAATACGGGTGTCGTCAGTCACATTGCCATTCTCATCCAATGGAACGTTGAAATCTACACGAACAATGGCTTTCTTGCCTGAAAAGTTGAATTCGTCAATTGTCATTTTATCTTATGTGTTAAATGAAAAATAATCTTTTTGCACGGCAAAGTTACTAAAAAGATGAGAGATTGTATACCCGCTAAGCCACATTTTTTGCTTTTTTATATAATGTTGCTGTGTTTGTAACTATTCAGCGATAGCCTTGCACCTTAATCCGCGATTGAAATATACA
>NZ_JAXVAE010000118.1:0-38302 GCF_037460745.1 Hallella sp.
TAAATTAAAAATAATGGTCAAAATATTTGGATTTTAACATAGAAAGCGAATTTTCCTAATTGCGTTAGCTAAAATTCGTTCAAATTGGTAATCGCAAAACGATTATATCAATTACCTTCCGTTGGTCGGTGGGGCTTCGCCGAGTCTCGTTAATTCGTTCAATTCGTTGTTCTTTCTGATGAAAGCGGCAGAGCCGAGCGACCGCGTCTGAGCGTAAATACTCACGTGTGTTATTTTTCACTCCAAATGTCGGATGATCCTAAAGAAAGTGGGAATGTAGCGGTAGCACGCCTGCGTGATTTGCGAGAATTGTGGCATTGGGTTGGGGATAAACCCGTTCTTGGTGTGGACTGATGAGGTAAGAATGGAAACCAAATCTGCTGTAGCGTGGGTGTGGAATGCCGTGTAAGCACAAAAAGGCCCGCTCTCTTGGATGAGAGCAGGCCTCCTATGTGATGATAGCTTTCGGGCAGTGGCCTATCCTTTTGGTGGGCCTATGCTATGCTGCCCGAAGGCGATGTTGATGCTTAGAGCTGAGGACCAGCAGCAACCAGAGCCTTACCAGCCTCGTTGCCCTCGTACTTCTTGAAGTTCTTGATGAAGCGCTGAGCCAGATCCTTGGCCTTAACCTCCCACTCAGAAGCGTTAGCGTAAGTGTCGCGAGGATCGAGGATACCAGCGTCTACACCCTCCAACTGTGTGGGAACCACGAAGTTGAAGAAGGGGATCGTCTTTGTAGGAGCCTTGTCGATCTCGTGGTTCAGGATGCTGTCGATGATACCACGTGTGTCGCGGATAGAGATACGCTTGCCAGTACCGTTCCAACCTGTGTTAACCAGGTAAGCCTTGGCACCGCTCTTCTCCATGTGCTTCACGAGCTCCTCAGCATACTTTGTAGGATGCAGCTCCAGGAATGCCTGGCCGAAGCAAGCAGAGAAAGTAGGAGTAGGCTCAGTGATGCCGCGCTCTGTACCAGCGAGCTTGGCTGTGAAACCAGAGAGGAAGTAGTACTTCGTCTGCTCAGCGTTCAGGATGCTCACAGGAGGCAGCACGCCGAATGCGTCGGCAGAGAGGAAGATAACCTGCTTTGCAGCGGGACCCTGGCTCTCGGGGCGCTGGATGTTGTGGATGTGGTAGATAGGATAGCTCACGCGAGTGTTCTCAGTAACGCTCTTGTCAGCGAAGTCGATCTTGCCGTTCTCGTCGACAGTAACGTTCTCGAGCAGAGCGTCGCGGCAGATAGCGCCGTAGATGTCGGGCTCAGCCTCCTTGTCGAGGTTGATAACCTTGGCATAGCAGCCACCCTCGAGGTTGAACACACCCTGGTCGTCCCATCCGTGCTCGTCGTCACCGATCAGCTTACGCTTCGGGTCGGTGCTCAGAGTGGTCTTACCTGTACCAGACAGACCGAAGAAGATAGCGGTGTTCTCACCGTTCATGTCGGTGTTGGCAGAGCAGTGCATGCTGGCGATGCCGCGCAAGGGGAGGAAGTAGTTCTGCATAGAGAACATACCCTTCTTCATCTCACCACCATACCATGTGTTGAGGATAACCTGCTCCTTAGAGGTAACGTTGAACAACACGGCAGTCTCTGAGTGCAGACCCAGCTCCTTCCAGTTGGTCACCTTAGCCTTAGAGGCGTTGTAAACGATGAAGTCGGGCTCCTGCTCGAAGTCAGCCTCAGTCTTCGGACGGATGAACATGTTGGTCACGAAGTGAGCCTGCCATGCCACCTCCACGATGAAGCGAACCTTCATGCGGGTGTCGTGGTGTGTGCCGCAGAAACCGTCGACCACATAGAGCTTCTTGTAGCTCAGCTCATCCTGAGCGAGCTTCTTGCAGGCCTTCCATGTCTCCTCAGAGGCGCGGTGGTTGTCGTTATGATATTCCTCAGAGTCCCACCATACGGTGTCGTGAGAAGTAGCGTCATCAACGATGAACTTGTCCTTAGGCGAACGGCCTGTGTAAACACCGGTCATCACGTTCACTGCGCCAAGCTCTGTCTCCTGAGCCTTGTCGAAGCCTTCCAGACCCGGCTGAGTCTCCTCATTGAAGAGCACCTCGTATGAGGGGTTGTACAGAACTTCTGCGGTACCCGTCTGGATGCCGTAGTTTGCTAAAACTGACTTGTTAAACCTTGCCATTTTACTTAATACTTAAAGTTTATATAAGTTGAATATTCTCCTCTTTTGGGAGCAAAGGTAGCAATTTCCGCACAAGCCGCAAAGCGTGTGCATTGGTTTTTCGAGATGGATAAAACATTTTTAGGTTAAAGAATACAAAATTTGCCGTTTTTGTTGTCGTTTTGCAATATCGACTTGGAAAAATGGCCCTGTCTGTATGCTGACCCAATGGTTCGGCTGTCAGTTTTTCTTGTCGCCCCCAGTCCTTGGACGATAGCCTCCGCACGGTGGCTTGTATGCAAAAAAGGCTGCAGGGGGGTGTTCCTGCAGCCTGATGGTATGAGGGGTGTGAGGTGCGGCGCGCCGCTGTGGCGCAACGGCCGTGATGGGGTGTTACTTCACCTCCCAGATGTCGTTGGTTTCGAGAAGCTCCTCGAAGCAGTGGTAGGGCTTGGCGGCCTTCACCTCCTCGATTTGCGCGTAGATGGCCTCGTCGTAGGTGGGTGCCTCCACGTCGCGGATGACACCGAGCGCCACGGGGAATCCGTGCTCGTTGTCCATCATGGCGAGCTTCAGTTGCAGCGTGTTGTCCTGGCAGTGGGCGTCGTGCACGAGGATGTCGTTGAGGGTGTAGCCGTCCTTGCCGATCTCCACCACTTTCAGTCCGAAGCCCTCCTGCACCAGTCCGTACTGTTTCTGTTCGCCGAACACCAATGGCTTGCCGTGCTCCACGTAGATGGCGTTGCGCTCGCGTCCCTCGCGTGTGTAGATGGGCTCGTGCGCACCGTTGTTGAAGATCACGCAGTTTTGCAAAATCTCGCAAACGGTGGCGCCCTTATGCTGCGCTGCCGCCTTGAGGATGTTCACGGTGCCTGTGCCGTCGGTGGCCACGGCGCGTGCGAAGAAGTGGCCGCGTGCGCCGAAGCAGAGCTCAGCGGGGCGGAACGGGTCCTCCACGGTGCCATAGGGGCTCGACTTCGACACGAAGCCGCGGGGGCTGGTGGGCGAGTATTGGCCCTTGGTCAGGCCGTAGATGCGGTTGTTGAGCAGGATGATGTTGATGTCGACGTTACGGCGCATGGCATGGATGAAGTGGTTGCCGCCGATGGCCAGTCCGTCGCCATCGCCCGACACCTGCCAGACGGTGAGCTCAGGGTTGGCCACCTTCACGCCCGTGGCGATGGCCGCCGCACGTCCATGGATGGTCTGCATGGCGTAGGTGTTGACGTAGTAGGGCAGACGGCTTGAGCAGCCTATACCGCTGATGACGGCCGTCTGGTAGGGCGGCACGCCGAGTTCCGCCATGGCCTTTTGCAAAGATGCCAAGAAACTGTGATCGCCGCAACCCGGGCACCAGCGGGGCTGGCCTTTCTTATAATCGTTGACTGTGTAATTCATGATTTGAAAAGTCGGATAAAGGTAGAATGGTTAAAGTTCATCTGTTTTAGACAATGCGCGAGGTGAAGGTGTCGCCGTTGGCATGTATCTTATCGAGGATGATGTTCTCGAAGATGGTTGCTATTCTGTGCGTGCGCAGCGGCTGGCCCTTCACTCGGTCGAGCTGGTAGGGCGTGAATCCGTTGATGCGTATGCGCAGCAGGGCGGCGAGCTGTCCGAGGTTCTGCTCAGCCACCACCACCTTCTTGTAGCGTGTCAACACCTCAGCGGTGTTGGCGGGCAGCGGGTTGATGTATTTCAGTTGGGCCAATGCCACCTTGTGTCCGCGGCGGCGCAGTTCGGCCATGGCCGCATGCAGGTGGCCGTAGGTCGATCCGAAGCCCACGATGAGCAGGTCGGCGTCGTCGGCGTCGCCCTCCACCTCGAGGTCGGGCACGTGAATGCGCGCCACCTTGCCGAAGCGCAGGTTGTCCATCAGGTGGTGGTTCTCTGGGTCGGTCGAGATGGTACCCGTCTCGCCGTCCTTCTCCAGTCCGCCGAGGATGTGTGTGTAGCCCTCCTGGCCCGGCACGGCCCAGTAGCGCACGAGCGATTCGGGATCGCGGCGGTAGGGCGAGTACTTGAACTTCTGGTTCTCCAGCACGCGGTGGGGATGGATCTCAGGCAGCTCGTCGAGTTTCGGCAGTTTCCATGCGGCCGATCCGTTGGCGATGAACGCGTCGGTGAGGAGCACCACCGGTGTGAGGTGCTCGAGCGCTATCTTGCAAGCCATGAAGGCGGCGTCGAAGCAATCGGTGGGGCTGGTGGCGGCAATGACCGGCATGGGGCTCTCGCCGTTGCGGCCATAGAGCACCTGCAGCAGGTCGGTCTGCTCACTCTTGGTGGGCAATCCCGTTGAGGGACCGCCGCGCTGCACGTCGATGATGACCAATGGCAGCTCATCGATGACGGCGAGGTTCATGGCCTCACTCTTCAGGCAGATGCCCGGTCCTGATGTGCTGGTGGCGGCCAGCGCTCCGGCGAATGCCGCGCCAATGGCCGATGAGCATGCGGCCAGCTCGTCCTCGGCCTGCATGGTGATGACACCCATCGACTTGTGCTTGGCCAGCTCGTGCAGGATGTCGGTGGCGGGAGTGATGGGATATGAACCAAGGTAGAGCTTCAGGCCGGCTCGCTCGGCGGCGGCCATCAAGCCGTAGGCAGTAGCCTTGTTGCCCGTGATGTCCATGTAACGTCCGGGCACCTTATGCTTCGATTCGATGCGGTAGGTGGCGGGCACCGAGGCGTGGGTGTTGGCACCATAGTTGTAGCCTGCTTTCACGACGCTGATGTTGGCCTCTGCCACGGCCGGTTTCTTGGCAAACTTCTCATGGAGGAATTGCTCCACCAGGCTGATCTCGCGGTGGAAGAGCCAGCACACCAGTCCGAGGGCGAACATGTTGCGGCACTTCAGAATGGCCTTGTTGTCCATGCCGCTATCTTGCAGGCAATCCTTCACCATTGTGGTGATGGGGCAAGCCACCACGTGGTCGGGGTTGATCTTCATCTCGCCCAGGTAGTCGTCGCTTGCGAACTGTGCCTTCTTCAGGTCGGCGGGACCGAAGGAGTCGGTGTCGATGATGATGGTTGCCAACGGTTTGGCGTGGCGGTATTGAGTCTTGAGCGCCGCTGCGTTCATGGCTACGAGCACGTCACACTTGTCGCCTGGCGTGTAAACTTGTCCTTCACCGATATGCACCTGATAACCCGATACGCCCGTGAGTGAGCCATGTGGGGCGCGGATGTCGGCCGGATAGTCGGGGAAGGTGGATATGCCGTTGCCCACGGTGGCCGACACCGTGGAAAAGATGTTTCCGGCGAGCTGCATGCCATCGCCTGAGTCGCCCGAGAATCGCACAACAACGTCCTCAAGCTCTTTCACTTCCAATTCTGCCATGATTTGTGGTTTTTCTTTAGATTATAGTTAATTTTGGACAAAGATATAGGTTCTTTCCGAGACCGCAAACTTTTAAGCGAAGAATTTTCGGTTAAACCCCAATCGGCCATGAGATTTTAATTCTTGTTGGTGTTTGTTTCGAGCAGGTTGCGACAGGCGTGTTGAAGCCATAGCGGGCTATGGCAAAACACGAATGGAAGCAAGATGCCGAAAGAAACGCTGACAAGAATTGAAAAGAAGAAAGGGAATGCCTATTACCCATCTATTTCGGTCTCATGGTCGATTGGGGTTAAATGAAGAATGGGAGGAACAATAGGGAAAAAAGCGTGGAAAGACAAGGTGTGTAGGGGTTTGTGGGCATAAGAGTTTCCTTATGCCCATAAGCCCCTTGCTCATTACTTATAATATTCCTCAACCATCGGAACGATGGCTGGCGGCACCAGACCTTCGACGGGCTCGCCTTGGGCCACGCGATGGCGTATGTCGGTGCTGCTGATGGGGTAGAGGCCTGTGTCGACAAGCGAGACACCGGCTGGCAGTGAGGCCTTGTCGATGGGATAGCCCTCACGTGGATAAACAATGATGGGATGGTGGTGGAGAATGTCGTCGGGATGGGCCCAACGATCGAACGCCAACCAGTTGTCGGCGCCAATGATGAGCGAGAACTGGCGGTCGGGATGGTCGGCGCGCAGGTGGGCCAGCGTCTGCCACGTGTAAGACGGCTTGGGCAGGGCGAACTCATAGTCGGACGCCACCAAGTGGGGCTCGTCGCAGAGGGCTCGCCGCGCCATGTCGAAGCGCAGGCGGTCGTCGAGCAAGTCGCCGGCCGCACGCTTGAAAGGATTGAGGGGCGACACGAGAAACCACACCTCTTCGAGGTTGGCGAGACGCAGAATGTCGCGCGCCAACCCGATGTGTCCCGTGTGGATGGGGTTGAAGGAACCCCCGAAGATGCCCGTTGGCACAAGTGGGTCCATGACGGTCAACGCTTCAGGAATTGGCTGACAAGACGGTAAGCCTCCGCCTCGGCCGTGTCGAGGTCGTCGTTGACCACGATGTGGTCGAAGCGCGGTGCGAAGGTCAACTCGTACGACGCCTTGGCCAGTCGCTGCTCGATGACCTCGGGCGCGTCGGTGGCGCGTCCTTCCAGTCGGCGCCGCAACTCCTCGACCGATGGCGGTTGGATAAAGATGCTGAGGGCGCGGTCGCCATAATATTGCTTGATGTTGCAGCCACCCTTCACATCGACGTCGAAGACCACGTTTTCGCCCCGTTGGCACTGCGTCTCCACCTGTTCCTTCAGGGTGCCGTAGAACCGTCCGGGGTAAACCTCCTCGTGCTCCAAAAACTCGCCGTCGGAAATCTTCTTGCGAAACTCCTGCTCCGTGAGGAACAGATACTCCACGCCGTTGCGCTCGGTGCCTCGTGGAGCGCGTGTGGTGGCGCTCACCGAGAAGGCCAGTCGCAGCTCGGGATGCTGCTCCATGAGCCATTTCACGATGGTGCTCTTGCCGCTTCCCGAGGGAGCGGAGAAGATGAGCAGCCGGCCCTCGCCCTGGTTGGCGGCGTGGTCGGCGTGTGTGTTGGGAATGTCGTAGGTGTTGGTCATAACCTTATAATAAATAGGTGAGACAATTGGTTAGAGAGCGTTGAGCACCTGCTCCTTGATCTGCTCCAACTCGTCTTTCATCTTGACCACGATGTTTTGCATCTCAGCCTGGTTGCTCTTCGATCCCGTGGTGTTGATCTCGCGGCCCATCTCCTGGGCGATGAAGCCCAGTTTCTTGCCGTTGGGCTGGTCTTCGGCCATCGTCTCGCGGAAGTAGCGCAGGTGGTTGGCCAGGCGCTGTTTCTCCTCGCTGATGTCGAGTTTCTCAATATAATAGATGAGCTCCTGCTCCAGTCGGTTCTTGTCGTAGTCGACGCCTGGAATCATCTCCAATCCCTTGACGATCGACTCGCGAATCTTCGCCACGCGACTCTTCTCGTAAGGCTCGATCTCGTGGAGCAAGCGCTCGATGTTGTCGACCTTCTCGTGGAACTTGCGCTCGAGCGCAGCACCCTCCTGACGTCGGAACTCCGTGAGGGCGTCGATGGCCTGGCAGACAGCTTGGCGCACAACTTCCCACTCTTCGTCGCACAACTGTTCTATCTCTGTCTTGCTCAGAACGTCGGGCATGCGTGTGAGGGTGGTGAGCCAATCGGTAGGCTCGGGGATGCCCACCTTGTCGGAAATGGCCTTGAGCTGGTGGTAATAATTCTCTACAAGAGCCGCGTTGATCGGTGTGGCGTCGACAAGCGAGTCTTTCTCGACCCAAATGGCGAAGTCGACCTTGCCTCTTGTCAGCGAACGAGCGATGAGCTGCCGGATCTCCATCTCCTTCTCTCGATAGAGCGGCGCAATGCGTGTGGAGAGGTCGAGAGCCTTGCTATTCAATGATTTAATCTCAACATTAATCTTCTTGTCCTTGTAGGTTGCGACAGTCTTGCCGTAACCCGTCATTGATTGTATCATAGCTTCTTTCGCGTTAAATTTTTGCAAATGTACTAAGAAATCGTGGAAAAAAGCGTAAATTTGCACTTTATTTAGATAGAAATTTCAAACTATGTCGTGCATATTGAATATTGATACGAGCACGAATGTGTGCTCAGTGGCCGTCAGTCAAGACGGAGCGTGCATCTTCGACAAGGAAGACCACAGTGGTCCGAACCATGCCGAGCGCCTCGGAGCGTTTGTCGACGAGGCTCTCTCATTTATCGACAACCATGCCATCCCCCTCGACGCGGTGGCTGTGAGTTGCGGCCCTGGCTCCTATACCGGCCTGCGCATCGGTGTGTCGATGGCCAAGGGCATCTGCTATGGACGCGATGTGAAGCTGTTGGCCGTGCCAACGCTGGAGTTGCTATGCGTGCCAGTGTTGCTGCGGGAGATGGTGACCGACGACGACGCGCTGCTGTGTCCCATGCTCGACGCACGCCGCATGGAGGTCTACGCGCAGCTCTTCACCCGTTCGCTGCGCGAGGTGCGACCCATCCAGGCCGATGTGGTCGACGCCGACACCTACCGCGAATACCTCGACAAGCACCCCGTGTACTTCTTCGGCAACGGAGCCATGAAGTGCAAGGAGGTCATTGATCACCCCAATGCCCACTTCATAGAGGGCATCGAGGCACTGGCCAAGAACATGCTGCCGCTGGCGGAGCGTCGCATGGCGCGCGAGGAGTTTGAGGACGTGGCCTATTTTGTGCCGTTCTACCTGAAAGACTTCGTGGCCAAGCAGCCGCGTAAGTTGCTCTAAGAGCCCCTGCCATTCACCCACATCAACATCCCAGGAATAGACATGAACATCAACGGATTGGACTACAACACCCAGCGCGAGAGACTCATCTTGCCAGAGTATGGGCGCGAGATACAGAACATGGTGGACTACTGCGTGGCACTGCCCACCAAGGAAGAGCGGCAGCGTTGCGCAGCAACCATTGTCGCAACCATGGACCGCATGGTGCCCCAAAACCGAAACAACGCCAACTACAAGCAGAAGCTGTGGGACCACTTGGCACTGATGAGCGACTTCAAGCTCGACATCGACTGGCCCTACGACGTCAGTGAGGCGAGGTCGATGCAGACCAAACCCGAGCCGATGAAGTATCCCACGGAGAATATCCGCGTAAGGCATTACGGACGATACATCTTCAAGCTCTTCGACAAGCTGAAGACCATGGAGCCCGGTGTTGAGCGCGACAACCTCGTGCGGCTCACTGCCAACCAGATGAAGCGCGACCTCATGTTGTGGAGCCACGGATACACCGACGACGAGAAGGTGGCCGACGATCTGGCACGCTACACTGATGGCAAGATACAGTTGGACCTCGCCCACTTCAAGTTTGCGAAGGTCGACCTTAGGGAAACGGAAAAAAAACGTAAAAAGAAATAAGCAAAGCGTATGGAGTCATTCATCATCGAAGGCGGCCACCCGCTCAGCGGAGACATCACGCCGCAAGGTGCCAAGAACGAGGCGCTGCAGGTTATCTGCGCCACACTGCTCACTGTAGACCCTGTGAGGATTAAGAACATACCCGACATTCTCGACGTGAACAACCTCATCAAACTGCTCATGGACATGGGCGTGAAGGTTACTCACAACGCCCCGGGCGACTATACGTTCCAGGCCGACGAGCTCAACCTCGACTACCTGGACAGCTTGGAGTTTGTGCGCAAGTGCTCATCGCTGCGTGGATCGGTGCTTATGATAGGACCGCTGCTCGGCCGGTTCGGTAAGGCCACTGTGGCCAAGCCCGGCGGCGACAAGATCGGACGGCGCCGTCTCGACACCCATTTCCTCGGATTCAAGAGCCTGGGAGCCGACTTCGTGCATGATGAGGAGCGCGACGTGTACCAGATTCGTGCCAAGCAACTGAAGGGAACGTATATGCTTCTCGATGAGGCCTCGGTAACCGGAACGGCCAATATCATCATGGCTGCCGTGTTTGCCAAGGGCACAACCACCATCTACAACGCTGCTTGCGAGCCTTACTTGCAGCAACTCTGCCACCTGCTCAACCACATGGGAGCCAACATCAGTGGTATCGCCAGCAACCTCATCACCATCGTGGGGGTGGAGCAGTTGCATGGCGGTGAGCACCGCGTGTTGCCCGATATGATCGAGGTGGGATCGTTTATCGGCATGGCGGCCATGGTGGGCGACGGTGTGCGCATCAAGAATGTGTCGCTGAAGAACCTGGGAATCATCCCCGATGCTTTCCGCCGATTGGGTGTTCGCATCAAGGCGGAGGGCGACGACCTCGTTATTCCCCATCATAGCCACTATCAGGTGCAGTCGTTCATCGATGGCACAATCATGACCCTGAGCGACGCTCCGTGGCCCGGACTCACACCCGACCTGCTCTCCGTGCTGCTCGTGGTGGCCACACAGGCGCGTGGTACGGTGCTCATCCATCAAAAGATGTTTGAGAGTCGACTCTTCTTTGTCGACAAACTCATCGACATGGGAGCGCAAATCATTCTCTGTGACCCACACCGCGCTGTGGTGGTGGGACAGGATCACCGCATCCAGTTGCGCGCCGGCAACATGACATCGCCCGACATCCGTGCCGGTATCGCTCTGCTCATTGCTGCCCTGAGCGCACGCGGCACCAGCCGTATCGCCAACATTGAGCAGATCGACAGAGGCTATCAGGACATTGAGCAGCGTCTCAACAAACTGGGTGCGAAGATCCAGCGTGTGAACGATTGATAACCCACAACAACCATGATCAAGCAAGAGGACGTGTATCGCATAGGCCGCCTGGGAAAGCCCCATGGCGTGAGAGGCGAACTGTCGTTCCAGTTTGAGGACGATATCTTCGACCGTGTGGATGCCGATTATCTCATTCTCGACATCGACGGCATCCTTGTGCCGTTCTTCATCGAGGAGTATAGGTTTCGCTCCAACGAGATATGCCTGCTGAAACTCTGTGACATCGACACTGAGGAACGCGCCCGTGAGCTCACGGGATGCGATGTGTTCTTCCCCCGCGCCTTGGCGCAGGAAGAGGATGGGGGTGCCTCATGGGCCGAGATTATCGGCTTCAAGGTCATCGACGAGGCAACGGGCAACACCGTGGGAACCATCCAGGCTGTGGACGACAGCACCATCAACGTGCTCTTTACCATAGCCACGCCACAGGGCGAGGTGCTCCTTCCGGCCAGCGACGACCTCATCTGTGCCTTCGACCGACAGGCGCAGACCATCACCATGACCATTCCCGACGGATTGTTGAGCCTGTGACCCAATAACGGATAAAGGCACATCGACCTTCTCTCCTTATTATATAGGGCTCCGCTCCATATCAAATAACCCCCTGGTTCCTATTTTGTAGGTCCATTTACCCATCATTCAGACATGAAGAAACAACAGATATGCATCCTGGGTAGCACCGGTTCCATCGGTACCCAAGCCCTTGATGTCATTAGTCAGCACCCCGACCGTTATGAGGCTTACTGCCTTACGGCTAACAACAGTGTGGAGAAACTGGCCCAGCAAGCCCATCAGTTCAATCCCGCCGCAGTGGTTATAGCCAATGAGGCTCACTACGATGAGTTGAAAAATCTGCTTGCCGACCGTCCCGATATCAAAGTTTACGCGGGTAAGCAAGCGCTCAACGAAGTGGTGGAAGCATCGCCTGTCGACATGGTGCTCGCATCTATGGTGGGCTTCTCCGGACTTGAGCCTACCATCCACGCCATCAAAGCCGGCAAGAAGATATGCCTGGCCAACAAGGAAACGCTTGTTGTGGCGGGTGAGCTTATGCTGAAACTGGTCAGTCAGTACCATGTCGACCTGTTGCCTGTCGACTCGGAGCATTCCGCCATCTTCCAGAGTTTGGTGGGCGAGGACATGAACGAGGTCGACAAGATTCTGCTCACCTGCTCAGGCGGACCGTTCCGTTTGTTCGACGAGGAACGCTTGCGCACCGTGACAGCGGCCGATGCCCTGCGCCATCCCACATGGGATATGGGGGCCAAGATTACCATCGATTCGGCCTCGCTCATGAACAAAGGCTTTGAGGTCATGGAAGCCAAGTGGCTCTTTGGCGTGCCGGCCGAGCGCATCCAGGTGCTCATCCATCCCCAGTCGGTGGTGCATAGCGGGGTGCAGTTCATGGATGGCGCCGTCAAGGCCCAACTGGGTGTGCCCGATATGCGTCTGCCCATCCAGTACGCATTCTCGTTCCCCGAGCGCCTTCCGTTGAAGGGCGAGCGTCTCGATTTCTTCAAAACGCAGAAACTGGAGTTCTTCGAGCCCGATGTGGCGAAGTTCCCTTGCCTGCAGTTGGCTTACGACGCCATCCACCAAGGCGGCAACATGCCCTGCGTGCTCAACGCTGCCAACGAGGTGGCCAACGCCGCGTTCCGCAAGGGACAGTGCTCGTTCCTCGGCATGGCCGACATCATCTCTAAGACCATGAGTCAGGTGTCGTTCGACGCCAACCCCGATCTCGACGTCTATCTGAGCACCGATCGCGAGGCCCGAAAGGTGGCGGCATCATACCTATAAGCATCCATCAGCGTTCGTTGAGGCGCATAAGTCGCTACATGGCACGGCACATCATCGTCCATTGCATGGCTTGTCGTACCAGAAAACATGGGGCATTGTGGTTGCCAGCATAGCTCATCGTATCCGATAGCGCTGCCCATCGCACCCGACAGTGTTGCCCTTTGCATCCAACGGCATGGTCCATAGCATCCGAAAGCATCATTTATTATTCTTAAAAGCATAGTTAATCATTAGAAATGGAAGTATTCTTCATAAAACTTCTTCAGTTCATCCTCTCCATCTCGCTGCTCGTCTTCCTTCATGAGGGCGGCCACATGCTGGCCTCGAAGCTCTTTGGCATCCGAGTGGAGAAGTTCTTTATCTTCTTCGACCTCAGCGTGGGCAAGTGGAGCGGCAAGCTCTTTAGCTTCAAGCCTAAGAACAGTGCCACGGAGTATGGCTTGGGATGGCTGCCCTTTGGCGGCTATTGTAAGATTGCCGGCATGATCGACGAGAGTTTCGACACCGAGCAGATGCAGCAGCCCGCCCAGCCTTGGGAGTTCCGTTGCAAGCCCGCTTGGCAGCGCCTTATCGTCATGATTGGCGGTGTGGCCGTCAACTTCTTCTTGGCGCTTTTCATCTATTCGATGATTATGTTCCACTGGGGTGAGAATTACGTCAAGATGTCCGACATGACCCAAGGCATGAAGTTCAACACCGAGGCCAAGCAATACGGCTTTCGCGACCACGATATTCTTGTGGGAACAGATATCCGTCCGTTCAAGGATTTCAATGTCGACGTCTATCGCGACCTGTCAGAGGCGCGTTATTGTGATGTCGTTCGCGACGGCAAGCAGGTGCGTATCACCCTTCCGGGCAACATCAACCTGCTCAACATGCTGAAGGTTACGCCGCAATTCTTGCGTCCTTTCATCCCCGCGGTCATCGACACCGTGTACAAGGATTTGCCTGCCGCAGATGGCGATAGTCGCTTGGTGGCCTCACCCGCTTGGGCCATGGGACTCAGCAAGGGCGACACCATCCTGGCCGTCAACGGCAAGAACATCGACTCATACAATGAGTTTACTGAGGAGATTGGTCGTATTAGCGATCAACTTTCGGCAGTTAAGACCTCAAAGGACAGCCTCCGTTTGCGTAGCGTTAGTTTCGTGGTGGCCAAGGCTGGCACATCGAAGCGCGACACCCTGCGCACCACTCTCACCGCCGACCTCAAGGTGGGCTTCGCCGTTCCGAGTCTCTATGGCCTTTACAACGATAAGACCACCCATGTGAGCTATGGCTTCTTCGAGAGCTTCCCCGCAGGAGTGAAGTATGGTTGGAACGTGCTTTCGGGCTATGTCAGCGACATGCAGTATGTCTTTACGGCCGACGGTGCCAAGTCGCTTGGTGGTTTCGGAGCCATTGGAAGTCTCTTCCCCGACACTTGGGACTGGTATATGTTCTGGAAGATGACCGCTTTCTTGAGCATCATCCTTGCCTTCATGAACATCCTGCCGATTCCTGCCCTCGATGGTGGGCACGTGCTCTTCCTGCTCTACGAGATCATTACGCGTCGCAAGCCGTCGGAGACGTTCATGGTGCGCGCCGAGTATGTGGGTGTCACCATTCTGATATTGCTTATGGTAGTGGCCAATCTCAACGACATCTTGCGTTGGCTTGGCATCATGTACTAAACCATTTACCTATAGGCAATGCCAGTCCTTACCCTGCGTATCGACTGGCATTGCGCTAAATGATACAATAACATTCAACACAAATCGATTTATGATGAAACAGCGATTGATTCTTATCATGGCCTTCTTTGCTTGCGCCATGACGATGATGGCCGACGGATGGACCACCATCACCAACGGCCAACTGTGGTACGACACCGATGGCAATGTGGTTCAGGCGCATGCCCCAGGCTTCCTGAAGGAAGGCAACACGTGGTACATGGTGGGCGAGGACCGTGCCAACTCATGGAACCCTGACGTGAATCTCTATGCCAGCGAGGACCTGCAGCACTGGCGTTTCATGGGAAAGATCATCGAGAACGGCGTCACCACGCCCGAGTTGGGCAAGACACGCTTCATTGAGCGTGCCAAGATATTGCACAACAAGAAGACAGGCAAGTATGTTGTTTGGTGCCATTGGGAGGGCGATAATTATGCGGCCTCTGAGGCAGCCTGCTTTGTGGCCGACCAGATTACGGGTCCTTACCGCTTGCAGTGGAGCGGCCGGCCATTGGGCGTGAAGAGTCGCGACTGCAATGTCTTTGTAGACAACGACGGCACCGCCTATTTCATCTCTACCACAACAGAGAACACCGACTTGGGGTTGTTCCGCCTCTCGTCCGACTATTTGAGCGTGAAAAAGCACACCCGACTCATGGAGGGACAACGCCGCGAGGCTCCCGCCATCGTTCGCGTCGATGGCCTTTACTACATGCTGTCGTCGGCTTGTACCGGATGGGCACCCAACCAGTGCAAGCTAAGCGTCACGAAGAACCTGCGCAAGGGATGGACTCCCTTGGAGAACATCGGCGACAACAGGGCCTTTGGCACACAGGCCGCTGCCATCCTGAAGGTGGAGGGTACCAAGCAAACCACCTATCTCTATGTTGGCGACCGATGGATGGATCCCGACCTGCCTCGCACAAAGACCATCATTTTCCCTGTTTCGTTCAAGGACGGACAGTGCGTCTTTGAGTATCGCGACAGTTTCAAAATCAATTTCGAAACGGGTGAAGTGCAGTAATCGGCTCTGATCGTGGAAAAATTATTTTCACGTAAATATTTGGCATTATGGAAATTAATGCCTACCTTTGCAACAATTGATATAGAAAAGACTTCAAGGATACGGAATTCCGACATTGAAAAGGATGTCGGAATTCTTTTCGTTTTATCCTTGCCTAAATTGAGAAACAACTAATAATTACAAACATTATGGGATATATGTCGCAAGAAGGCTACGATAAGCTCGTGGCTGACCTCCATCATTTAGAGGCTATTGAGCGCCCCAAGGCATCTGCCGCCATCGCTGAGGCTGCCGATAAGGGCGACTTGAGTGAGAATTCTGAGTATGATGCCGCCAAAGAGGCACAAGTTCATTTGGAAGAGAAGATTAACAACCTGAAGATGACCCTTGCCCAAGCCAAGATCGTCGATATGAGCCGCCTCTCAACCGACGCCGTGCAAATCATGTCGAAGGTTGAGATGACCAACCTCGGACTCAACAAGAAGATGACCTACACCATCGTCAGTGAGAATGAGGCCAACTTGAAGCAGGGTAAGATTTCTATCAAGACCCCCATTGCACAAGGCTTGCTCAACAAGAAGGTGGGCGACGTTGCGGAGATCAAGATCCCCAGCGGTGTCATCAAGTTGCGCATCGACAAGATTAGCATCGACGCCTAATCGGCGCCACACAAGCAACCCCTGAATCAACAACATTAAACCACACAAGACTATGGCTACACTGTTCAGCAAAATTGCTGCTGGCGAAATACCCAGCTACAAGTGCGCCGAGGACGACCGCTTCTATGCGTTCCTCGACATCAACCCCGTCGTGAAAGGCCACACACTGGTCGTTCCGCGTAAAGAAACCGACTACATCTTCGACATGGAAGACGACGAACTGGCCGCCTTCGAGGTGTTTGCCAAGAAAGTGGCCAAGGCCATCCGCGCTGCCTTCCCTTGCAAAAAGGTGGCTCAGGTGGTGCTTGGGTTGGAAGTGAACCACGCTCACATCCACCTCTTCCCCATCAACAACGAGGCCGATGTCGACTTCAAGAAGCACGTTAAGTTGAGCGATGAGGAAATGAAAGACACCGCCGACAAAATCTTCGAGGCTTTCAAAAAGTTATAAAAGGGAACCATCGAAGAAAAAAAGCAATAGAGAATCCACCTCGTTTGGGGTGGATTTTTTTTGTGTCTTTGGGTAAGACAGGCGTTGGAATGTGCGATTCCAGCATCGGATAGACGGTCTATCATCATTGATAAAACCATGGGTGTTCGCCGAATGGAAGTCCACCCTACTGTAAGATGTTACTATTCAGTGTTTTATTATAGGGGTCGTCGAAGGGGCTTACTCGTTTGGCTATCCATGCTCTCTGCCGGTCGTCAATATGAAAAAACAAGCCCGCTTATTTTGTATTGTCTTCGATTTGCACTATCTTTGCAAAAAGAAGTCCAAAGGGGCCTCTTTGACACTTAAAAACTTAACAACACCTAACGTTTCCATGGACGACACCCCCTTTCACAATGGGTGATGAGTCATTTCACAATGGGTGATGAGTCATTTCACAATGGGTGATGAGTCATTTCACAAAGAGTGATGAGCCCCTTCGCGATGGGAAATCTGCCGTTTTACAAGGGGGAACAACTCGCATTGCGATAGGCGATGAACCGCTTCTCATGGAACAACAAGTCGTTGCGCGATGCGCCTCTTTTCGTTCTATTATAGGCGATAGGGTGTGGAGCGAAAAAGGCTTAACTACTATACAAAACAACCGTAATAATCATACAAATCATGAAACAACGACAATTCCTGACGACCCTGGCCGCCACGCTGATGATGTCATTGGGCGCACAAGCCCAGCAACACCAGTTCACGGTAAACACCAAGCCGGGCGCACCCGTACAGTCAACCATGTACGGAATCTTTTTCGAGGACATCAACTTTGGAGCCGATGGCGGTCTCTATGCAGAGATGGTTGAGAACCGCAGTTTTGAGTTCCCCGACCGCCTGATGGGTTGGGGCACCTTCGGCAACGTCACCGTGAGCGACGTGAAGCCTGCTTTCGACCGCAACCCCCACTACGTAACGCTTGAGAGCGCTGGCCATCACCAGAAGGTTACCGGCCTTGAGAATCGTGGCTTCTTCGGCATGGGCTTGAAGAAAGACATGACTTACGACTTCACGGTCTATGCTCGCTTGCACAACTTGCAGGGCAAGGAGGCGAAGATTCGTGTGGAGATTGTCGACGATCAGGATGTTCCCATCGACAGAAAGAGCATCACCATTGGCAACAACAAATGGCAGAAGTACACCGTCCAGTTGAAGTCTAACAAGACCGTGGCGAAGGGTCTCATGCGCATCTTCCTGGAGAGCGCCGAGGCGGTCGACCTCGACCACGTGAGCCTCTTCCCCAGCGATAACTGGAACGGCCTGCGCGCCGACCTCGTGAAGGATCTTGAGGACCTGCATCCGGGCATCTTCCGCTTCCCTGGCGGTTGCATCGTGGAGGGCACCGACCTGGAGACGCGCTATCAGTGGAAGCACTCGGTTGGAGCAGCTGAGGACCGTCCGCTCAACGAGAACCGCTGGAACTACACCTTCCCTCACCGTCTCTACCCCAATTATTACCAGACCTACGGACTGGGCTTCTATGAGTATTTCCTGTTGGCCGAGAAGATTGGCGCCGAGCCTCTGCCCGTGTTGAGCTGTGGATTGGCATGCCAGTATCAGAATGGCGACAATGATAAGAACGCCCATGTGGCGGTCGACGACCTGCAGACCTACATCGACGACGCCCTCGACCTCATTGAGTTTGCCAATGGCGACGTGACGACCAAATGGGGAAAACTGCGTGCCGACATGGGTCATCCGAAGCCTTTCAACCTCAAGCAGATTGGTATCGGCAACGAGCAGTGGGGCCCCATGTATCCTGAGCGCCTCAAGCCGTTCGTGGAGCAGATCCGTGCCAAGTATCCCAACATCAAGATTTGTGGCTCATCAGGTCCGACAGCCGGTGGCAAGGACTTCGACTATGGTTGGCAGGAGATGCGTAAGCTGAATGTCGACTTGGTGGATGAGCACTACTATTGTCCTCCCGGATGGTTCCTGAAGAACGCCGGCCGCTACGACAACTACGACCGTAAGGGTCCGAAGGTATTCGCTGGCGAATATGCCTCACACGTCGCCGGCAAGGATGGCGAGCCCACGGTAGCCAAGAACAATTGGGAGGCCGCACTCTCTGAGGCCGCTTTCATGACAGGCCTTGAGCGCAACGCCGACGTTGTTTGGCAGTGCACTTACGCTCCGCTCTTCGCCCATGTTGATGGCTGGCAATGGCGTCCCGACCTCATCTGGTTCGACAACCTGAAGAGTGTGCGCTCGGTCAACTGGTATGTTCAGATGCTTTATGGCACCTATAAGGGTACCAACGTGTTGCAGCTCACCGAGAACGGCAAGCCCGTTGAGGGCGAAGATGGTCTCTATGCCAGCGCCGTTTACGACAAGCCCACCAAGAAGTTTATAGTGAAGATAGCCAATGCCAGCGACCAGCCGAAGCAGGTTGTGCTCAATTTCAAGGGCGCCAAGAACCTCGCTACAGCCCAGGTTATTTCGCTCCACGCCGACGACAAGCAGGCCACCAACTCGCTTGAGCAGCCCAACAATGTGGTGCCGAAGGAGAGCGAGCTTCAGGCCAACGGCAGCAATCTCACCTTGACCATTCCCGCACAGACCTTCCAGGTGGTTCGCCTGTAATCCCTGCGAAGTATCTGTCTACGCGTTGGGCCCAACCAGGCCCTTATACCCACAATCCCCGGACGAGCATCGTGCTTGTCCGGGGATTGTGGGTTAAAATCTAATGACCGATTGGGGTAATAATCAAATGTCTATTTGGTTGTTTGATAGGAATCGAACGGTTCGCTTTCACCTTGTTATTTTCCGTCGGATCCGAGGTAATAGCCCAGCTCAGGCGGTTGGTTATAGGCCACGTTCTCTGCCGCCACGCTCTCTCGATAGGGCACGTCGGTCATCAGGCAGGCCACCCGATGGTTGGTGGGAATGGGCGAAACATAGATGCGTAGCTCCGTACTCTCTTCGTTGCGCACCACCACCTCTTCGCGCCAGTCGCCCAGGAAGTCGGCTGATAGACATGGGTTCGACTTCGTTCCATTGTTGAAACGTCCATCAAATCGCTGTACCACATCCATCGATTGTGTTGCTGGGTTATACTTGGTCACTGTCTCATGGTCGAGCAGTTGGCGCGTCAGTCCTCCGTCCCACCAGATGGCGAAGTTGCACGACAGGTGCTTGGCCTGCCTCCTTGTGTCGCTGAAGTCCACCTCCTGTCCCTGCGTGTTCTCGTTGGGGGCGTTTCTTTTCTTCGCTTCTTTCTTGTCGAAAGGCGAAGTCAGTGGCACATTGGCGCTCCACACCTCCGGTCCGTAGTGTGTTGAGTCGATGTCGGCCGCCATGCCACGCCCCACATCGAAGTTGGCCTTGCGCTGCATTACCACTTGTCCTGTTGCCGCATCGCGTAGCTCCGATCCGTCGCGACGGTTTTCGTGCACGTCCCAGATGTATAGTTTGTGGGTCTTTGGCACCGCCACGAGGTGCAGTGCGTCGCCATGTCCGAACCCCGTGTTGTAAAGTGTGCTGCCGTCATGGTCCACACACAGCGATCCATACACAATCTCGTCCTTGCCGTCTCCGTCCACATCGGCCACTCGCAAGTTGTGGTTTCCTTGTCCTCCGTCGGCCGGTCGGGCTCTGTTCACGAGTCCCAGGCTATCGGTGAGCGCCACCTGTTGAGGCTGCGGGTGGGTGTCGTAGTACCATTTCAGGCTGAGGTTTGTGCCGTCCCAGTTCCATGCTGCCAGTGTGGTTCGCGTGTAATAGCCTCGGCAGAACACGGCCGATGGCCGTTTGCCGTCGAGGAAGGCCAGTGCCGCCAGGTAGCGATCCGACCGGTTGGCGTGGTCGTCGCCCCAACAGTCGCGTGGTCCCCGGTCGGGCACATAGTCCACGGTTTTCATCGCCGCACCCGTCAGTCCGTTAAACACCGTCAGGTATTCGGGGCCGCTCATCACACGTCCGTATCGTGCCGTTCCCACCTCCTGGTTTCGCCAGTCGGCCTCTGGGTCGCCAATGGTGCGCCCTGTTCCGTCGATGGTTCCGTCGGCTGTTTTCATCATCACCTCGGCCCGCCCATCGCCGTCGAAGTCGTAGGCCAGGAATTGGGTGAAATGCGCGCCGGCTCGGATGTTTCGCCCAAGGTTAATGCGCCACAGGCGTGTGCCGTCGAGACGGTAACAATCGATGAATACGGGCGATGTGAAGCCCGCCTGTGAGTTGTCGTGAGCGTTGCTCGGCTCCCATTTCAGGATCATTTCATACTCGCCGTCGCCATCCACGTCGGCCACGCTGGCGTCGTTGGCCGAGTAGGTTACGGGCACCTTGCGCAACGTTTGCGGTGCGTTGTCCTGACGGTTGGCGCCTTGCTCGCCCCGCATGGGTCGCCGTGGTTGCTTGCGCCGTGGCCATAGCGCCATGCTATCGGTGGTGGTGGGTGGTGTGAGCGGAATGGCCAGATAGCCGTCGGGCGCGTTGGCAGGCAGGGTGAACGCCCCGTCGTGTCCGCCGCCCCTGACGCTGTAGGTGGCCCCCTGTTGCAAGGGCGCGTCGTCTACGAAGAACGTGCCGCCCTTCTTCAGCGGTTTGGCGTTGAGGCGCACGCCGTTTCGGTACACGTTGAAAGCCTCATGGCGCTTGTCGCCGGGTAGCGTTCGCCACGACACTACGACCTTCTGTCCGCTTCGGAACGCCACCACGCCCCGTCCGATGCGTTCGGTTTGCATCTGTTTGTGGTTGTAGCGCGCCTGCGCTTGGCAAGCCAAGGTGCTCGCCGTGAGCGCCAAGGCCAAAACAATAGTTTTCGTCATGACATTGTGTTGTTGTGTGGTTTTGTTGCCGTTCGGTTTGGGATGATGCAAGAGGCGCTGCCACAAGGCGTTGGAAAACGTCCTCGGGCAGCGCCTCTCGTTAGGGTTGTTTGATGCGATGTTACTCCGCGGGCTGTTTGTCGGCGTCCTGCGGCATATAGCTTGAACCGTCGAAGCAGTGGGTGCACAACTTGCTCTTGGGCAGACCGATGCTCTCCACGAGATCCTCGATGGTGTTGAACTTCAGCGATGACAGGCCCAGTCGGCGGGCAATCTCCTTCACCATGCGCTCATACTGTGGTGAGCCCGTGGTGGCGTATTTGTCGAGATCCTTCTCGCTATCGCCCTCAAAGTCTTGGATGATGCGGCGTGTGATGAGCTCCATGACGCTCTTCGACGAGGTGAAACCGATGAACGGGCATTCGTAGACCAGCGGTGGGCAGCTGATGCGGGCGTGCACCTCCTTTGCTCCATACTCGAAGAATGTGCTGACGTTGTCGCGCAACTGGGTGCCACGCACAATCGAGTCGTCGCAGAACACCACACGGTTTCCCTTCAGGATGGCTCGGTTGGGGATGAGCTTCATCTTCGCCACGAGGCTACGTCGCGATTGGTTGCTCGGTGTGAACGAGCGAGGCCATGTCGGTGTGTACTTCAGCACGGCGCGCTTGTAGGGAATGCCGTGCCCCTCGGCGTAGCCCAGTGCCGTTCCCACACCACTGTCGGGAATGCCGCAAACGAGGTCGGCCTCGGTGTCGTCTTTTGCGCCCATGATCTTACCATTGCGCTCACGCACATCCTCGGTGTTGATACCCTCATAGTCGCTCGTCGGGAATCCGTAGTACACCCAAAGGAATGAGCACACCTGGCAGCGGGTTGCAGCCTCTTGCAGCACCTCCATGCCATTGGCCTTGATGCGCACAATCTCGCCTGGTCCGAGGTCGCGCACCGTTTCGTAGCCGAGGTTGGGGAATGCGGTCGACTCGGAAGTGGCAGCCCATGCGCCCTCCTTACGTCCTAAGACGATGGGTGTGCGGCCCAGGAAGTCGCGAGCGCAGATGATGCCGTCTTCGGTGAGCACGAGCATTGAGCACGATCCGCGCACCTTGCGAAACACGTTGTTGATGCCTTCCACAAACGTCTCACCCATGTTGATGAGCAAGGCCACCAGCTCTGTAGGGTTGATGTTGTTGGCCGACATCTCGCTGAGGTGCATGTGCTTTGCCAAGAGTTCGTCGGCAATTTCGCGCGTATTGAGGATATGGGCCACGGTGACCACGGCGTAACGCCCGAGGTGGGAGTTCACAATGATGGGTTGCGGGTCGGTGTCGCTGATGACTCCCAAGCCAGCGTTGCCCTCGAAGTCGTCGAGTTCATCCTCAAATTTCGTACGGAAATAACTACTCTCCAAACTGTGTATGGAGCGGCAGAAGCCCTTTTCCTTATCCAATGTGACAAGGCCGGCACGCTTGGTGCCTAAGTGCGAGTTATAGTCTGTACCATAAAACAAGTCGTTGGTACAGCTGCGCACTTCGATGGTTCCAAAGAATCCTCCCATATTACAATATGTTTTGTTCTCTCAAAAGATGGCTGCAAAGTTACAAAAAAATCCGCTTGTAGACGGTAGAATCGCCTATAATTCTATCGCCTCGCCCCCATGTTTTTTGCGATGTGGTGGTTGGCGCCCATGGCTTCGGCCCGTTCTTCCACGATTGTGCGAACCGTTTTTCTGACAAATTAACAACATGTGATGGCAGATAACTGAATAAAAATTAGTAATTTTGCACCATATTAATATCAACGACTATAACAGATGGAAGAAAAGAAATTTAAGCGTACCACTGTCACTGCCGCCTTGCCTTATGCCAACGGTGGTGTTCACATCGGTCACTTGGCTGGTGTATATGTACCTTCAGACATCTATGTGCGATACCTCCGCCTGAAGAAGGAGGACGTTGTTTTCATCGGTGGATCCGATGAGCACGGCGTGCCCATCACCATACGTGCCAAGAAAGAGGGCATCACGCCGCAAGACGTGTGCGACCGTTACCACAAGATCATCAAGGACTCGTTCCGCGAGTTCGGCATCTCGTTTGATGTGTATAGCCGCACCACTTCGAAAATCCACCATCAGTTTGCCTCCGATTTCTTCAGCAAGCTCTATAAGGATGGCAAGCTCGTGGAGCAGGAGAGCGAGCAATACTACGACCCTGAGGCCCACCAGTTCCTCGCCGACCGCTACATCATGGGCACGTGCCCTCATTGTGGCAACCCCAACGCCTATGGCGACCAGTGTGAGAAGTGTGGTAGCGACCTCTCTCCCATGGAGCTCATCAACCCGCACTCCACCATCAGCGGTGCCAAGCCCGAGGTGCGCAAGACCAAGAACTGGTATCTCCCGCTCAACGAGTACCAGGGTTGGCTGAAGGAATGGATCCTCAATGGTCATAAGGAGTGGCGCTCCAACGTGTACGGCCAGTGCAAGTCGTGGCTCGACATGGACCTGCAGCCCCGTGCCATGACACGCGACCTCGATTGGGGTATTCCCGTTCCCGTAGAGGGAGCCGAGGGCAAGGTGCTCTATGTGTGGTTCGATGCGCCCATCGGTTACATCAGCAACACCAAGGAACTCTGCGACGCCGATCCTGAGCGTTGGGGCTCATGGCAGAAGTGGTGGCAAGATCCCGAGACCCGTCTCGTTCACTTCATTGGCAAGGACAACATCGTGTTCCACTGCCTGATCTTCCCCACCATGCTCAAGGCCCATGGCGATTACATCCTTCCCGACAATGTTCCGGCCAACGAGTTCCTCAACCTCGAGAACGATAAGATTTCCACATCACGCAACTGGGCAGTGTGGCTCGACGAGTATCTCGTCGACTTCCCAGGCAAGCAAGACGTGCTGCGCTATGTGCTCACGGCCAATGCGCCCGAGACCAAGGACAACAACTTCACTTGGCGCGACTTCCAGGAGCGCAACAACTCGGAGCTCGTGGCCATCTATGGCAACTTTGTGAACCGCGCCTTGCAGCTCACCAAGAAGTATTGGAACGGCGTGGTGCCCGAGTGTGGCGAGTTGCTGGAGGTCGACAAGCACGCCATCGACGAGTTTAAGGATGTGAAGGAGAAGGTGGAGCAGTATCTCGACAACTTCAAGTTCCGTGAGGCCCAGAAGGAGGCCATGAACCTCGCACGCATCGGCAACAAGTATATCACGGAGTGTGAGCCTTGGAAGGTTTGGAAGACCGATCCCAAGCGCGTGGAGACCATCCTCTACATCTCGCTCCAGCTGGTGGCCAACCTCGCCATTGCCTTTGAGCCGTTCTTGCCCTTCTCAAGCAAGAGCCTGCGCGAGATGATCGACATGCCCGAGTTCGACTGGGCGCAGCTCGGTCGCACCGACCTGCTGAAGCCTGGCCACCAGTTGGCTGAGCCCCACCTGCTCTTCCAGAAGATTGAGGACGAGGAGATCCAGAAGCAGCTCGATAAGCTGGCCGCCACCAAGGAGGCCAACGAGAAGGCTGAGGCCGCCAAGAGCTACAAGGCCGAGCCCGTGAAGGCCAATGTGCCCTTCGATGATTTTGAGAAGCTCGACATCCGTGTCGGCCACATCAAGGACTGCCAGAAGGTTAAGAAGTCGAACAAGCTGTTGCAGTTTACCATCGACGACGGAAGCGGCACCGACCGCACCATCCTTTCGGGCATCGCCAAGTTCTACGATCCCGCCGACCTCATTGGCAAGGATGTGCTCTTCGTGGCCAACTTCGCTCCGCGTAAGATGATGGGCATCGAGAGCCAGGGCATGATTCTCTCGGCAGTAGATGCCGATGGTTCGCTCCATGTTACCACCACGTTCGACCAAGTGAAGCCGGGCAGCCAGGTGGGATAACCCATACTGCCCACCGACAAGCGTCGGTGACAAAATCTCATAAGCCTCGCCAACAGGTCGTATTCCTGTAGGCGAGGCTTTATTGTTGTGCCCCCAAGGTAGAAGCTTGTTATGCGCTTTCGGCTCCCCGCCAAGGAGGGTGGGGGCGATGCGCCATCGTTACGGCAAACACAAAAAAACTGACAGCCCTTCCGTTCGGGCAATCAGCAAAGGCGCCGTAGCGCATGTGTATTAAAGGATATGATTGTGTGAAAATGCGATAGAGATGCGCTCTTCGCAGTGTCGACACTTGGATTCGAACCAAGGACCCCCACCATGTCAAGGTGATACTCTAACCAACTGAGCTATGCCGACAGATGTTTCAGAAGAGCCTAAGCGGCCAAACGGCCTATCACTTAAGCGGATGCAAAGTTACTGCTTTCTTTTCATCCTTGCAAATTTTTTGCAAACTATTTGCAAACCTTTTCATTCTTCGCCCCTTGCCGTAGGCTATGGGCAGAAGTCTCGCTTTTCCCCCAGGCGCCCGTCCTCCAATGGTGCGACGGGTGCCTGCGGGGTGGGGTGGCGCGCGCTGGAAGCTTATCGCTTCTTGTCGTTGAGCTTCAGCAGGCGCTTATATTCCTTCTTTGTGATGCGCATGAACGAACCGTGCTGCGGTCCCGTCACGCCCTCTATGTCCACAGGGTCGTGGAAGTTGCGCAGGTTCTCGTCGGCCTTGCAGATGCGGTAGTGCTTGGGCCTGTCGCTATATTGTATGTATGCCACGCGCCATGTGTTGTCGCCAATGAGTTGGAAGGCGCTCGATCCCTCACATTTCTTGTGGCCCTCAAAGCTCACATAGTCGTGCTCCACGGGTTCGCCCCACCCGTAGGTCAGGTGGTCCGACACGGCCGTGTAGATGCCGGGCTTTCCGCCTTCCTTCTTGATGAGCATGTGATACTTGCCGTCGGCGAGCAGGTTGATGTCGGCGTCGATGGTGGCGTAGCCCCAATCGAAGAGCAGGCGAGGTGTGGTCAGACGGGTGAAATCCTTCGAGGCGTAGCTGTAGTACATGCGGTCGTAGGCCTCCTCTGCGCGGTTGAGCATGGAGTAGTAGATCATGTATCCGCCGCGTTCGCCATTCTCCCATACATAGTTGGGGTCCCAGAACACCTGCGGCGCCCACACCCGGTTGATGGTCGACCAATCCTTGTACGGACTCTTGGCCGTCTGCCCGTCGCAGAAGATGGCCATGCCTTTGCGGAAGTCGAACGTCACCGACGCCCAGTTGATGAGGTCTTTTGAGCGGAGCAGGTCGATGCCGTAGTTGTCCCACTGATGGCTCTTGGCCACACACATGTCGGTGGTCACCATCACATAGCCTTTCCTGTTCCATGCGCGGGTAATGTAGGCGTCGCGTGTGCCGCCCTCTATGCGCGCATGCTTCTTCGGGTCGAAGATGGGGTTTCCGTCGAGAATGTCCTGGTAATGGTAGCCGTCGCGGCTCACGGCATAGGCCGTCCACTCTCCACGGTCGCTCATGTGGCAATATAGGTAGCCGTAATCGCCCTTCACGGGGTTCTGTGCCTGGGTCGTGAGCGATGAGGCCGCGATGAGGGCTGTAAGGAATAGATTTTTCATACGAGTTGTTTTAGTCGCCACAAAGGTAGCCATTTATTTTCGGGAGGTAAATCTTACGCGTGAAAAATGCTGTTTTTTCGTATTTATTATAATAATTGCATCCACTTCGATGTTATTATCATGTAATCAGGTTTATTTTTAATAGGTATAGCTATAATCACTAAAACGCTTATGAATAGATTATTTACGACGTTTACCCTGCTGTTGCTCGGTGTGGCCTCGCTATGGGCTGCCGAGGGCGATAGCACTGTGGTAACCTTTGATTTCTCCACGACGGCCAGCAGCCATGGCGCCTACACGGGAAGCCTGAAGGACGGTGCCCGTCTAACCACCTTTGCCGGACAGCCTGTGCTGGCGCTTGGCGACGACGGAGGCTACTTCGATCTCGGTGCCGAGTTTGGCAAGGCGCTGGGCAAGCTCAGCGCATTCTCCATCACCACCGATGTGTTTATCCCAGAGACCACCGACACCGCCCGCAATGGCAACTTCATTTGGTGCTTCGCCCATTCGTCGTCGGCGGGTTATCTCTTCTATTCCGCCAAGGGACAGCGCTATGCCATCACCAAGACCAATTACGCTGGCGAGGAGGGGCTGAAGGCGCGCGCCACCATGACGCCCAAGCTTGGCCGATGGTTCAACTTGGCGGTTGTGATGCGCCCAAACGGTCGCGTGTATCTCAACATCAATGGCTCGGGAGCGGGCATAGCTAAGGTGTCGATCACACCCGCCGACCTCAACGAGCTGGTCAACAACTACCTTGGACGCAGCTGCTATGCCGGCGACCAGCCGCTCAAGGGCGCCATGTACCACAACTTCAAGTTGTGGAACTACGACATCAGTTCCAAAGAGCTCGCGGCCATTCGCAACGACGCCACACGCGAGGCCATGAACGCCTACATCGACTCGCTCGAGCAGGCGCGCAAAGACTCGCTGCAGAAGATCGAGGATGAGGCCCTGCTGGCCACCTTCACCATGCCCGACCTGCACCACCTCATCGACAATGTGGACCTGCCCACCACCTACCAGGGCGCCACGGTGGAGTGGACCACCAGCCATGCGTCGGTCATCACGGCCGATGGCGTCATCACGCGTCCTCCCTATGGCGCTGAGGAGGCCACAGCTACGCTTACCGCCCACCTCACCCTGCGCAACGCACGTGCGGAGAAAACGTTCGACGTGTCGGTCGTGCCCAATCTCTCCGAGGAGGAGTGCTTGGCCTACGACCTCGAGAACCTGACGCTGCCCAACAAGCGCAACAACCTCTACGACCAACTGGTGCTGCCCACCGTGGGCCGCATGGGAACCCTCATCACCTGGCAGTCGGCCGATACGGAGTGGCTCTCCAACACAGGCCGCGTCTTGAAGTCGTCGGCCACCGAGAAGCACCACGTCACCCTCACGGCCACCCTGCTACGCGGACAACTGCGTCAAACCAAGACCTTCGACGTCTATATCCACCAGCACGAGCCGTATAAGAACTACCTCTTTGTGTATTTCCCCAGCAACGACAACGAGAACCTCTATTACGCCATCTCGGAGGACGGCTACAACTACACGCCGCTCAACAACGGACAGGCGTTCCTCAAGGCCGACACCACCACCATCATGGGCGGCCTGCGCGACCCCCACATCCTGCGTGGCGAGGATGGATGGTTCTACATGGCCGTCACCGACATGAAGTGTGCGCTCGGATGGAGCAGCAACCGCGGACTGGTGCTCATGAAGTCGAAAGACCTCATCCATTGGGACCACCACACCGTGCATTTCCCCACGAAGTATGTGGGCACACAGTTTGCCAACGTCACGCGTGTGTGGGCACCCGAGACCATTTGGGACCCGCAGGCCAAGAAGTACATGGTTTATTTCTCCCTGCGTACCAACGACGGAGCCATTCCCTACGACAAGGACTATTATTGCTACGCCAACGCCGATTTCAGCGACCTTGAGGGTGAGCCCACCTACCTCTACGACCGTGGGTCGGCCACCATCGACATGGACATCGTCTACAACGAGGCCGACTCGCTCTACCATGGCTTCTTCAAGAACGAGGACCTGGGCGGCATCTGTAAGGTAACGGCGCGCACGCTCACCGCCCCCGAGGGTGCCCCGCTGGGCAGCCAGTGGTCGGCACCGTCGCCCACGCTCCAGCAGACCAACGAGGCCGTGGAGGGCGCTGGCGTGTTCAAGCTCATCAACCAAGACCAGTGGGTGCTGATGTACGACTGCTACACATCGGGCCACTACCAGTTCTGCTCGAGCTCCGATCTGGGCACCTTCAACTTTGTGCAAAACACCGCCACCAGTGGCGCCTTCACACCGCGCCATGGCACCGTCATCCCCATCACCGAGGAGGAAACGGAGGCCCTCTTGGCCGCCTTCCCGCCCGTCGCGGCCACCACGCTGGCCCTGCAGGGAGCTGCTGATGTCAACGTGAAGCAGGAGAACGTGGCCATCGCCGGCACATCGGCCTTCATCCCCGTGGAGCAGGGCACCGATCTCAGCCATTACGACCCACAGCTGGAGGTGTCGCTTGGCGCCACCGTCACACCGCAAGGTCCACAAGACTTCACCCAGGGCCCTGTGAGCTACACCGTGAGCGACGGCACCGCCTCGAAGACCTACGCCGTCACCGTTGAGGTCAACGGCAACCCCATCCTCCCCGGCTTCCATGCCGATCCCGAGGTGCTGGCGTCGCGCAAGACAGGTCGCTTCTATGTTTATCCCACCAGTGACGGTTATCCCCACTGGGGCGGCTCTTTCTTCGATGTGTTCTCAAGTCCCGACCTCGTGCATTTCACCAATGAGGGCACCATTCTCAACCTCAAGAGCGGTGGCGATGTGTCGTGGGCCACAGGCAACGCATGGGCGCCCTGCATCGAGGAGAAATGGATGGATGGCAAGTGGAAGTATTTCTTCTATTTCAGCGGACACAACAAGAACCTGAACACCAAGACCCTTGGCGTGGCCGTTGCCGACAATCCCACCGGTCCCTTCAAGGCATCCGCCAAGCCCATCGTGTCGACCACGAAGGGTGGACAGATGATCGATTCCGACGTGTTTACCGACCCCGAGTCGGGACAGACCTATTTCTATTATGGCAACGGGCAGATGCACTACCGCCTCTTGTCAGACGACATGATGTCGACCGTGGGCGATGAGTACACCCTTACGCCCAGCGGCGGGTCGCTCGCCGACTACGCCTACCGCGAGGGCACCTATGTGTTCTATCGCAACGGCATCTATTATTTCCTTTGGAGCGTCGACGACACTGGCGCCGCCAACTACCACGTGGCCTACGGCACCGCCAAGTCGCCCACCGGTCCCATCGAAGTGGCGGCCAACCCCATCGTCCTCATTCAGGATCCCAGTCAGCAGATCTATGGCACAGGCCACAACTCAGTGGTCAACGTGCCCGGCACCGACGATTGGTACATCGTGTACCACCGCATCAACAAGCGCTACCTCAACGACAGTCCCGGTGTGCACCGTGAGGTGTGTGTGGATAAGTTGACCTTCGACGACCAAGGTCGCATCAACCGCGTAACCCCCACACGCCAAGGCATAGAGCCCATTGACAACCGTGCGCTCATCGAGGCGGCTACCGCCATCGCCTTGCCCGAGGCTGGCACTGGCAGCAGCGCCAACGCCAAGGTTACCCGCGTGACCTACTATAGCGTTGATGGCACCTGCCTTGGTGCCAACGCCCCGCAGAGCCATGGTATCTTCATCCGCAAGGAGATGCGTGCCGACGGGTCGTCGCGCAGCCTGAAGATCGTAAGGTAACGCCCCGCTATCCTCGGCGTGCGCCGCCCCCACACCTCTATAAAAAGAGCTCCTATTTCGGGTTTCATCTCGAAATAGGAGCTCTTTTTATAGGGTGGGGCGAATAGAATGAAACGGAAAGAAGTCAACAACCTATAGTGAAAACTACACATTTCTTTTCTACGACGGAAATATTTGGCCGAAATACGCGATTCTTAGCGTATTTACGCAAACGCCTAATATTCAGCACGTTGTGTTTTGCTTTCAACATTTAGCACTCCATGTTTTACAAGAAGCTTTGCGGTTAGGCATCTTTCGCATTGCGAAACATGCCCATCGGCATTGCGAAAGACGCCAAGCGGTGGCTCGGTTAGGCATCTTTCGCAAGTCGAAAGGTGCCTTGCCGCAAGCGGAAGTCACATTTTTGTCGTTTGGAAAGGGCAAAAATGATTTTTCCGCGCTCTATTTCACCCAAAATCGCGACACACTTTTTTCACCAAAACTCCTAACACTTCCCTCGCTCCACCATCTCTTGCAATTTCTCCACGAGACGCGGCACGGCATACTCGGTGGCCTCCTCCTCGTTGACCCACACGTATCCGTCGGGTGTGGCGGGGCGCTTGTCGGTGTTGAGCAGGTAGAAGTCGGCGATGATGACGCGGTGGGTGAGCACGTGCCGCACGCCCTTGCTGAGCAGCGTGAGTTGGCCTTGGAAGGTGGGCACAGGTTGATCCTCGTAGACCAACGGCTCCCACAGCCCCTGCCAGATGTCGCCCTCCCCACGCCTATGCAGCGCCACATGGCCTTGGCACCGCACCCATACGTATGCGAGGTGGCGCGTGCGGCTCTTCACGGTCTTCTGCTTCACGGGCAGCGTATCGGTGAGGTGGGCGTGGTAGGCCACACACTGATTCTCCAGAGGACACTCCGGGCATGCTGGCGCCTGCGGTGTGCAGAGGGTGGCTCCCAGGTCCATGAGCGCCGAGTTGGCCGTTCGCCACGGCGCTTCGCCCTGGTGGGTGATGGTGGTGGCATGGTCGTTGAGGCCGAAGAGGCGCTCGCCCACGATGCGGAACTCGCGTTGCCCCTCGCTGCTGTTGATGGGTGTGTGGATGCCCATCAGGCGGGCGAACACCCGGTAGGCGTTGCCGTCGATGGCCACAGCGGGACGGTTGAAGGCGAAGGCTGCGATGGCGGAAGCCGTATAGGGTCCCACGCCCTTGAGCCGCTGGATGTCGGCCAGTGTGTTGGGAAAGCGGCCTTGCGCCACAATCTGCCTTGCTGCGGCATGTAGGTTGCGCGCACGGGAGTAATAGCCCAGTCCCTGCCAGAGCTTCAGCACCTCATCCTCCGACGCCTCGGCCAACTGCTGCACGGTGGGGAAGCGCTGCATGAACCGCTCCCAATAGGCCTGGCCTTGCGCGATGCGCGTTTGCTGGAGGATGATCTCGCTGAGCCAGATGGCGTAGGGGTCGTGGGTGTGGCGCCACGGCAGGTCGCGCCCATGGCGTTCGTACCAGCCGATGAGCGCACTCAGAAATGCGGAAGCGTCGATCATGGCCTCCTCCTGCATTCAGGGCAGATGCCCTTGATCATGTAATTGACGGTGTGGGCCGCGTAGCCCTCGGGAAGCGCCACCGCGGGGATGGGTGTGTCGTGGAAACAGAAGATGCGGTGGCAACGCTCGCAGTAGAAATGCACATGCGTGTCGTCGTCCTCGCCGTCGTGGTTGTGGTGGGCCTGGCACAGCTCATACTTCACCCCACCATCGCCATCCTCCAACTGGTGCACCAGGCGGTGCTCGCGGAAGATGACGAGGGCGCGGAAGATGCCGCTCTTGTCGATGGTGACAATGCGCTGCTCCAGTTCCGACAACGATGCGGGATGCTCCGTTGCCGCCAAGGCCTTCACCACGACGATGCGGTTGGCCGTGGGCTTGATGCCGTGGCGCTCAAGCAGGTCTACACTTGTTGATTCGTCCATATCATTCATTGCTCAGTGACGATGCGGCGGGCCGTGCGAACCACACCCATCGACTGGGCGCAAAGGTAAGCATATATCGTGGGATGAGCAAAAAACGAGCCTTATTCTTTTGCTATTCGGCTTGTTTGCGCTACCTTTGCATTCTACAAAAACGATACGCATGAAAATTATACAACCCCAATTCGAGATATGGCCACAAGGCCCAGGCATAGACGGCATTTACCGACAGGTAGAACGTGTGGGCCGCGTGTGCTACAAGAGTGAGGACCACTGCACGCCCAACTCGGCGCGCCCCTTCGTGGAGCGCATGCTGAAGAGTGGCCACCTGGCCATGCTCGAGCATGGAACGGTGTGCCTGCGCGTGGCCACGGATGGCGCACATGCCGACGAGGCTGCCGCCTACGCCCGCTACTGCGACAACAAGTTCTCGCGCACCCATGTCGTAGACGGTGTGGCCTACATCACCACCAACCTCAGGGTGCTGGCGGAGAACCAGTGGATGGACGATCTCGGATGGCTCTGCGAGCCCACGCCCCACCACGAGCGCCGCGTCACCGTGCATTTCACCACCCAGATCTCCATCACGCGCGAGTTTAACCGCCACCGCGCCAACTCGATGGCCGAGCAGTCGACCCGCTATTGCAACTATTCGAAGGATAAGTTCGACAATGAGATTGGCATTAACCTGCCCCAGTTTGTGACAACGTTGCCACAGGGCAACGCGGCCGAGGCCATGGCCAGCGGCCACATCGACATAGCCGGCGACGAGCTGGTGGAACTGGCACGAAAGGTGGCCACGGGCGAGGCGACCGACATAGAGAACTGGCTCTTCGCCAACGCCGCCGCCGAGCGCGCCTACATGAACCTCATCGGGGCAGGGCGCAAGCCGCAGGAGGCACGCTCCGTGCTGCCGCTCGATGCCAACACCGAACTGGTTCACACGGCCTTCGTGTCCGACTGGAACCACTTCTTCGACCTCAGGGCTAAGGGGACAACGGGCGCGCCCCATCCCGACGCCAAGACCTTGGCATTGCCCCTCTACGAGCTCTTTGTGGAGAAGGGATGGCTGGAAGACGATAAGTAAGAAAATAAGCTAAAGTAGATGATGGCAAGACTTGTTAATTATTATCCTGTGGGCATTCAGACCTTCGAGAAACTTCGCGAAGACCATTACCTGTATGTCGACAAGACAAAGTATATCGTAGACTTCAGGAAAAAGAAGATGTCTTACGTCTTTCTGAGTCGGCCCCGACGATTCGGCAAGTCGCTCTTTGCCTCTACCCTCCATGCCTATTTTGCCGGCAAGAAAGAACTCTTTGATGGGCTGGCCATCGCCGATTACGAGAAGGAATGGAACGCATACCCCGTGCTCCATTTTGACCTGAGCGGAGCCAAGCACATGGACAAGGAACAGTTGGACCGCTACCTTTCCGACATGCTCGACGACCAGGAGGCCGTGTATGGATACAAAAGCCAAAAGGTAGACCCTAACATACGGTTGAAAGACCTGGTGAAGAAGGCGCATGAGCAAACTGGGCGGAAAGCGGTGATTATCATCGACGAGTATGACGCACCGCTGCTCGACGTGGTGCACGAGAAAGAGAACCTGCTGCCGCTTCGCCAAACCATGCAGAACTTCTACAGCCCCATTAAGTTGCTCGACCCGCACCTGGAGTTTGTGTTCATCACTGGCATTACCAAGTTTTCGCAACTCAGCATCTTCAGTGAGCTGAACAACCTCGAGAACATCAGCATGTTCGACCAATATTCGGCGCTCTGCGGCATAAGCCTTACGGAGCTTACTACGGCGATGAAGCCCGATGTGCAAGCGCTCGGCGAGGCGCTTGGCATGAGCTATGAGGCGTGCCTGGAAGAGTTGAGAAGTTACTACGACGGCTATCATTTCAGCGAACATTCGGAGGATGTGTTTAACCCTTTCAGTTTGGTGAAGGCTTTGAACGCGCAGAAAATTGCACCTTATTGGTATGGATCGGGCACACCCACTTACCTTATCAAGACCCTTCAGAAGTATCATGTCAATGTGATGGATATAGAAAAGAAGAGTTGTGATGTGGACGATTTCAATGTGTCGCCCGAGCAAATGGTGTCGGCGCTTCCGCTGCTCTACCAAAGTGGCTACCTCACGATCAAGAAATTCAATCCCTTGCTGCATCGGTACACCCTGGAATATCCCAACAAAGAGGTGAAGACAGGCATGCTCAAGAACCTCGCGCCCAACTATCTCTCGCCGGTGCAACTCGACAACAGCAGCGTGGTGGGCGACTTGTTGGAAAAGCTCTACGAGGGCAACATTGAAGGAGCGATGGTAAGGCTGAAGGCGTTTCTTGCCAGCATCTCCAATCGTTTGAGTAACAAGAACGAACGCGACTTCCAAACGGTGTTCTACTTGATATTCAACTTGATGGGAGCCCACATGCGGGTGGAAGAGGAAAGCGCCATAGGCAGGGCCGACGCCGTTGTTCACATGCCGGAGGCGGTGTATGTGTTCGAACTGAAATACGACGGATCGGCAGAGGAGGCCATGAGGCAAATAGACAACAAGGGATACCTCATTCCATACTCGGCCGACGGGAAGCGGTTGTATAAGATTGGGGTGAACTTCTCGAGTGAGCAGCGAACCATCAACGAATGGGTTATTAAGGAAGAATGAATATTATTAGATACCTTATCAATATGAAACGACATTACGCATTATTACTTGTGGCCTTGATGGCCCTCACGGCTGGTACGGCCCACGCCATCACGCGTGAGCAACTGGCGCAGTATGCCTCGTCGCTCAAGGGCAAGAAGAAGGCGGAGCTGAAGACGGCGCTCTACCAACTGATGAACAACGGAAAGAAAGTGTTGTCGTATGGATCGGGCAATGCCGGAACATGGTGGGGCTTCTACGTCACCGACCGCGACCCGGAGACCAATCAGGTCATCAACCGATACAGCAGTGACGTGTTCTATTTTGGAAAGAGAGGCGAAGCCCCTGGCGGAATGAACATTGAACATTCGTTCCCGAAGAGTTGGTGGGGAGGAACCAAAAACCAAGCTTACAAGGACCTCTACAACCTCTATCCGTCGGCCTCGAAGGCCAATGGCGAGAAGGCCAACTACCCCATGGACGTGGTGACCGACGCCACGTCGGAGGAGGTGGGCTACGACAAGGTGGGCAAGGGCCGCAGCACCGACAAGGCATGGGAGCCCGGCGACCGCTACAAGGGCGACTTTGCGCGCGGATACATGTATATGGCCGTGACCTACTCGAACCTGACCTATGTGAAGACCGGACTGCAAACCATGGAAGACAATGCATCGGGCTACCCCGGAATGAAGACATGGGCTACGACGCTCTACCGCCAGTGGAGCAAGCAGGACAAGGTGGACAGCCTGGAGGCGGCGCGCAACAACGCCGTGTGGGGCATACAGAACAACCGCAACCTCTTTGTGGACTATCCCAACCTCGCCGAGTATGTGTGGGGCGATAGTGTTGACGTGGCGTTCGATCCCGCCAATGCCATTACCACCGCCACCAACGACAACCGCTATGGCTCCTTCAATCCGCCTACGCCACCTACGCCTCCCACTCCCGACGACTCGACCGAGGTGGCCGGCGGCTATGTGTTCGCCAAGTTGCAAGGCACCCAGCCCACGGCTGGCAAGCGCTACCTCATGGTGGCTGGCACGGGCAGCGGGCTCTACGCCGCCAAGCCTGTGGCGCTCGCCAATGGCAAGAAGTTTGGCTACCTCTACACCGAGGGCGTGATGGATGAGGACGGCAAGATCCGCCTGACCTCCGACAACGACGCCTACACCTTTGAAGAGGCCAATGGCGGATTCTACATCAAGGACAGCCAAGGACGCTACTATTACCAAGAGGGAACCTACAGCTCGTTTACCCCGACCACGTCGCTTGCCGACGCCGATGTGTGGCACGCCACCGCCAACACCGACGGCACTTACACCCTCAAGGCCACCGACTCGGGCAACATCATCATGTATAGCGGCCAGTTTAAGTCGTTTGGCAACTATGCCGCCAACAAGCAAGACGGCAACCTCTTGCCCTACCTCTACGAGGAACGAAAGGAGGCGGCGGGCATTGAGGCGCCCACCCTCACAACAACCGTCGGCAACCCAGCCGTCTACACCCTGCAGGGCGTGCGCGTCGGCAAGCCCACCCAGCCCGGTGTGTATATCCGTGGCGGTAAGAAGTTTGTGGTGAAATAAGAATCCCTCGGGGGCGACCCCCACACAGCAACAGCAAAGGGCCATTCCTGCCGAAAGCCGACGGGAATGGCCCTTTGCCATCATTATCAACCACAGGGAGAGGCGCCCCGTGGGCCGACCTATTCGAAGGTTACGTTCCCCACATGCTCGCCGATGAAGATGCGGGCGAAGTCGGACGTCTTGTACCAACCGGGTTTGCCCGGCATCTTGTCGTGGATGTGCTGGCCGTTGATGCGTAGGTTCTTGAAGTGGATGCCGCTGAGGGTGCGCTGTTCGTTGTAACCGGTCAGGAGAGAGAGGTTGGCGTGTGAGCCGTTGTAGCTGATGTTCTCGAGCGTGATGTCGTGAATGCCGCCACCGGGAGCGTGGCAATACTTGCGGTTGTAGCACACGCGGAAGTTGAAGAGCATGCCCTCGTCGATGTCGTCGATGCGGATGTTGCGGAAGGTCATGTTGCGCACGGTGATGTTGTCGCCGTTGTTGATGGCGATGCAACCCTGGTAATCAATCTGCTTCTCGCGCTGCTGAAGGATGTCGATGTCGTCGTACACCACCTGCTCGATGACCTCATTCCGCTCAATGTCGCCATGCAGGCCAATCATGATGGGATGGGCCACGTCGGCCCAATACACGGCGTCTGTCACGCTGATGTTGTGGCATCCGCCGTGGTAGTCCTTGCGGGTGCAATAGATGGTGGAGCAATCGTCGCTTGTGCGACAAAACACGTGGTTGTAGCTCACGTCGTTGCTGGCAAAGACATTCATGCCATCGCCCCACCCATACCAACTGATGACCTTGGCGTTGCGCACGCTGACACGCTCGCTTCCGCCCACAGGAATCTGCGTGGTGATGGGACCGTCGACCACCACGTCGGTAGAATACCTGACCATGATGCCCTCATGCTGGCGCTCGGGATTGACAATGCCGTGACCGATGACTCTGGCGTGGGATGCCCGCCATACCGAGGCGAAGCCCTTGATGTAAGCGCCGCCGGCTACATAGAGCACTTGGTTGCTGCCCACACGAATGGAATCGTTGCCCAAGTCGTAATAGCCGGGACCATAAAACAGCACGTCTTTTTTCTTCATCCCCAAGGCCTTGGCCACTTGCCCGGCGTTCTTGTAGACGGGGGTGGCGGCGTTGGCGAAGAGCTGCAGGTTATGGTAGGTGTCGCCGTTGACCTCCACCGAGAGGTCGAGCGGACGGTCGAGCGAGAAGCAAACGGTGTTGCCGTGGAGGGCCGTAGCGATGTTTTTCGACAACGGACGGATGCGAGCGGTCTTCACGTCGCCCTTGTTCCACGTTACTTCCACCTCGACCTTGTCGGTGAAATCGAAGTAGGCCACCGACGATTTCTCGATGGTGTGGCGACCGTTGTTGGTGTGGTCTACGTTCCATGCGTAGGTGTCGACCGTTTGCCAGAGGCCACCCGTTGCCCGGACGCGCACCGTGAAGTCGTCGTTCTGGGGCGCACCCGATGGGGCGGGGTAAGTGGTTACGGTGCCGGCAAAGAGCGCCAACGACACCAGTTGCAAGAAAAGGAGGGTGAACAAGCGGTGTTTCATGTTTTATCGGATGATGTATTTTTTGCCATTAGTACTGATGCGATAAAATCGCATAGTTATTAAAATTCATCAAATAAAGTG
>NZ_JAXVAE010000119.1:0-14277 GCF_037460745.1 Hallella sp.
CTTGGCAATGCTGAAATAACGAAATGTTCACTTGAAGAATTGGTAAGTACACTTGATTCCAAAATCGAAAGAGTGGATAATTACGAATCCCAATTACAAGAATGGCTTTGTAATAAATTATAATATTTATCTCATCAAAGTTTGCTTTTTAAAGGCAAACTTTTTTGTTTATACTCATATTACCCAATTTAAGAATTCATTTCTTTTGTCCTCCATAAGATGAAAGAAAATTTTCATTCATTTCCGTATCAACAGATGTTAAGCAGGTGTTTCCATTTTGGGGTTTTTGTAATTTTTGTTTCCAGTTTGTTCCTTTTGGTAGTTATTGCTTTTTGGAAGTATTGATTATCAGTGCTTTAAAATCTCAAAGCAGATTATCAAGAACAAGATTATCACATGGTAATAGATAGAACCCCGACAGAATACGAGCTACAAGTCTTCAATCATTCAGGGTTATATTTTTATATTTGTCTATGCCGTGAAGAAGCTTTGCTCAAAGAAAATATGCTATGGCCATTTGGAGAAACTCAAAAACGGGGCATTCAACGTCAACATTTTTGGTAAAAAACTTGTGTCAGGATTTCGGGCGAAATAGAGGGCGGGGAAGGCGGTTTGGGGCGTTTGGGAGGGCGGATGGGGAGCGGTGACTGGGGCGTTAGGCATCTTTCGAGGTGCGATAGCTAAGGGATCGAAGTGCCGAAGGTCAGGGATGGAGGTGCGGAAGGGCATGTTTCGTGGGTCGAAACATGCCTAACCGCAAGACGGAATGGGGAGTGTGGAGAGCCGAATGGGTTCTTCGAATGGTAAGCGTCTGAATGTTAGGCGGTTACAAAAATGCGCGAGAATGGCGTATTTGGGAGCGAGGCGAGGCTCGGCGGGAAAAACAGTGTAGATTCGGGGGAGGGATGTTGAGAATGTGGAATGGGTCCTTCGGATGTGGAGTGGTTGAATGTGGACCACAGAATGGCCAAGCGAAACAAAATTAAAACGCTTATTTCTACGCAAATAAACGAAGCCATACGTTTTATAAACGTAACGAAACCCACAAAAAACAAAATGAAATACAGAATTTTACACGTGGTTGGTGCGGTTTGCCTACTCTTTGCCAACCCTTCCTGCTGCCTTGCGAAGAAGAAGGTGGAGATCAGGCCTCTGGTGAAGGAAGAGCAGCCCGTTCTCACGTTCGTGACTCGCCAGAAGGGCAAGGCGTGGAGCCATCCTTTCGTATGCGTGTATGAGCCGAATTCCGACACGGAGCCGGGCGACATCGCATCGGTGAACTATTTCGAGCCGAACGAGCCAAACAGCGTGGGCATTATCGTGAAGCTGAAGAACGGCACCGAGCAGCGCATCGTTTGCCTGGAGAACGGAAAGGTTGAAACAAAATAGGAAAGACAAATCTATAACGACGCTCCCTCGCTGAACACCCGCACCAACGTACTGGCAGCGATTATGAACATGAAGGCAGGCAAGACCCTGCGTAGGTATCTGCAACCACCAAGTGGGCTGGGGTGCCATCACCAATAGGCGCAAAGGGCGCGTCGATGAGACTGATAGGGTCTTGGTCGACGCGCCCTTTTGGGATGGATGCGGTTAGAGGCAAGGCTTGTAGGCCGAGAGAAGTTGGCGCACGGCTTGGGCGCGGTCGGCGGGAAGCGGGTCGACACCTTCGAGCGGATAACGGAGGCCCAGCTCCTGATACTTGAAGGTGCCAAGGGTGTGATAGGGCAACACCTCGATCTTCTCGACCACCGAATAACGGGCCACGTGCTCGCCGAGGCGGTGCAGCCACTCGTCGTTGTCGGTGAGGCCCGGCACCACCACGTGTCGCACCCAGGTGGGGATTCCGCGCTGCTGCAGCTCGTCGAGGAACCGCAGGTTGTTGTCCTGCCGCTGGCCAGTGAGACGCGGATAGAGGTCGGGGTCCATCGTCTTGATGTCGAGCAACACAAGGTTGGTGTGGCTGAGCACATCGAGGGCGCGGCCCGAGCAGAAGATGCCACTGGTGTCGAGGGCCGTGTGGAGCCCCTCGGCCTGGCAGAGGGCGAAAAACTCGGTGGCGAAGTCGGCTTGCATCAGCGGCTCGCCACCCGACAGCGTCACGCCGCCGCTCTTGATGAAGCTACGGTAGCGCAGCACCTCGTCGAGCAGTTGCTGCGGGGTGAGCTCGTACTGGCATTTGCCATGCGGGTCCCACGTGTCGGGGTTATGGCAGAATTGGCAGCGCAGCGGACAGCCCTGCATGAACGCCACGAAGCGTATGCCGGGTCCGTCGACGGTGCCAAACGATTCCATGGAATGAATGTGGCCAATGGTATGGGTCATGATATATAGCGTGTTCTATTACCCGACGGGGCGATGCGAGTGGGCCCTGCGGGTGTGAGTGAATAAAACGAAAGCCAAATGCCCTCCGCTGCTGTGCGGTGAGCAAATGGCTTTCGTATGATGATGTGTATCAATGCGATACCATGGGCCTTATTACATGCCCAGGTTGATGGTACGTGAGAGCACGTCGAGCTGCTGCTCGCGTGTGAGCTTCACGAAGTTCACAGCGTAACCGCTGACGCGGATGGTGAGCTGCGGGTACTTCTCGGGATGATCCATGGCGTCGAGCAGGAGCTGACGGTCGAACACGTTGACGTTGATGTGCTGGCCACCGTTGGGTGTGAAGTAACCGTCGAGCAGCGACACAAGGTTTGTGGCCTGCATGTCCTTCTCCTTGCCGAGGGCCGAGGGAGCGATGGCGAAGGTGTATGAGATACCGTCGCGTGAGTGCTGGAACGGCAGCTTGGCCACTGAGGCCAGGGCAGCCACTGCACCCTTCACGTCACGTGCGTTCATGGGGTTGGCGCCCGGTGCGAACGGAACGCCCTTCTGGCGACCGTCGGGAGTGGAACCGGTGTTGCGGCCATACACCACGTTAGAGGTGATGGTGAGCAAGCTCTGGGTGGGCACAGCGTTGCGGTAGGTGCGGTGCTGGCGCAGGTACTCCATGAACTTCTCAGTCAGGTCAACTGCGATAGAGTCGGTCTCGTCGTTGTTGTTGCCGAAGGGCACATACTCGCCCTCCTCAATCTTGTAGTCGACAGCCAGGCCGGTCTCGTCGCGGATGATGCGCACCTTGCAGTGCTTCATGGCGGCGATAGAGTCGGTAACGATCGACAGGCCAGCGATACCTGTGGCGCGGGTGCGCTCCACATCGCCGTCGTGCAGCGACATCTCGAAGGCCTCGTAGTCGTACTTGTCGTGCATGTAGTGGATGATCTTCAGGGCGTTGACGTAGGTCTTGGCCAACCAGCGCATCATCTGCTCAAACTTAGGCATAAACTCCTCGTAGGTGAGGTAGTCGGATGTGATGGGCGCAAAGCGGGGAGCGATCTGATGACCGGTCATCTCGTCGCGACCACCGTTGATGGCGTAGAGCATACACTTGGCCAAGTTGGCGCGTGCACCGAAGAACTGCATCTGCTTACCAATCTTCATGGGGCTCACGCAGCAAGCGATTCCGTAGTCGTCGCCGAGATCGGCGCGCATGAGGTCGTCGTTCTCATACTGGATGGCGCTGGTGTCGATGCTGACCTTGGCGCAATACTTCTTCCACTGCTCGGGCAGGCGCTCACTCCAGAGGATGGTGAGGTTGGGCTCGGGCGACGGACCCATGTTGTACAGGGTGTGGAGGAAACGATAGTCGGTCTTGGTAACCATTGAGCGACCATCGATGCCCATACCGCCGATAGAGGCTGTGGCCCAGATGGGATCGCCTGAGAAGAGGTCGTTGTACTCGGGGGTGCGGAGGAAACGCACGATGCGCAGCTTCATGATCATCTGGTCGATGAGCTCCTGTGCCTCCTCCTCAGTGAGCGTTCCGTTCTTCAGGTCGCGCTGGATGAAGATGTCGAGGAAGGCGCAGACGCGGCCCAGCGACATGGCGGCACCGTCCTGGTCCTTCACGGCGCCGAGGTAACCGAAGTAGGTCCACTGCACAGCCTCGCGGGCGTTGGTGGCGGGCTTGGTGACGTCGAAGCCGTAAGCGGCACACATGCGCTCAAACTGCTTCAGGGCCTGCACCTGCTCGCTGATCTCCTCGCGGTGGCGCACGATCTCCTCAGTGAACTCCTGGATGTCGATGCGCTTGAAGTAGCGCTTCTTCTCCTCGATGAGGTTGGTGGTGCCATAGAGGGCGATACGGCGGTAGTCGCCGATGATGCGGCCGCGGCCGTAAGCGTCGGGCAGACCGGTGATGATGTGTGCGTGGCGGGCGGCCTTGATGTCGTCGTTGTAAGCCGAGAACACACCCTCGTTATGTGTCTTGCGATACTTCGTGAAGATTGTCTTGGTGGCGGGGTCGAGCTCATAGCCGTAGGCCTGGAGAGCCTTCTCCACCATGCGTATGCCTCCCTTGGGGAAGATGCCTCGCTTCAGGGGTGCGTCGGTCTGCAGACCCACCACCACTTCGCTGTCCTTGTCGATATAGCCAGCACCGTAGGTATCGAGGCTCTGGGGAAGCTTGGTCTCGGCGTCGTACACGCCCTTCTCGCGCTCCACCTCAAAGAGGTCGGAGAGGATGCTCCAGAGCTTCTTTGTCTTCTCGGAGGGGCCGGCAAGGAAACTCTCATCGCCGTTGTAGGGCTCGTAGTTGGCCTGAATAAAATCTCTTACGTCAATCTCGCGCTTCCAATTGGAACCTTTGAAATCTTTTTGGAGGTCTTGTAAAACCATGTTCTTAAAATAATGTGGTTGTTAAAAAATGTACTCGGGAACACGTCCCGCGGTGCAGTGACGGTGTGTATGCCGGTGCGGCGAAAGAATGTCTTCTCCTCACCCGTATGCTTCCTTATCGGGTACAAAGTTACGCTTTTCCTCGCTATTGAGCAAACGATTGCATGAAAATCATTATTTATGAGGAGGAACCCAGCTGGCTCATCATGCCTATCAAGACCACCAGGCCCTTCGCGCCCATTAAGCCTACAATGCCCATCCCCCTAAACCAAAAGAAAGCGGCTACACACTTCGCTAAGTGCTGCCGCTTTCGCAGTCGGTGCAAGCGGGGGGGGATCAGTTGCTTACACCGCAGTTTTGAGTTGAAATATAACTGCTAGCTCCCTCCCATGGATGAATAGGGGGGTAGAGTTGTGTCAGCCTTGTGCTGACGGGGATTCTTATTTGTGTGCCTTTACCTCAAGGTTGAGCTCGTCGAGCTGCTTGGGGTCGAGCTCTCCCGGAGCGTCGAGCATCACGTCGCGTCCGCTGTTGTTCTTCGGGAAAGCGATGCAGTCGCGAATGCTGTCGAGACCGGCCAGGATGCTCACGAAGCGGTCGAGACCGAAGGCCAGACCAGCGTGAGGGGGCGCTCCATACTTGAAGGCGTTCATGAGGAAGCCAAACTGGGCCTCAGCACGCTCGCGGGTGAAGCCGAGCACCTCGAACATGCGCTCCTGCAACTGGGTGTCGTGGATACGCAACGAGCCGCCACCCACTTCCACTCCGTTGCACACGAAGTCGTAAGCCTTGGCGCGCACCTGCTCAGGATGCTCATCGAGCAAGGGTATATCGTCGGGGTTGGGCATGGTGAACGGGTGGTGCGTAGCCATGAGGCGCTGCTCCTCGTCGCTCCACTCGAAGAGGGGGAAGTCGATGATCCACAGGCACTTGAACACGTTCTTGTCGCGCAGGCCCAGGCGGTCGCCCATCTCCAGGCGCAGCGAGCAGAGCTGCACGCGTGTCTTGTTGGCGTTGTCGCCAGAGAGAATCAGCACGAGGTCGCCGTCCTTGGCGCCCATCACCTGCTTGATCTCGGCCAGCGTCTCGGGCGAATAGAACTTATCGATAGAGCTCTTCACCGTTCCGTCGGCGTTATACTTGATGAACACCAGGCCCTGGGCGCCCACCTGCGGACGCTTCACAAAGTCGGTGAGCTCGTTGAGCTGCTTGCGGCTATAGTTGGCACATCCCGGCACGCAAATGCCGCCGATGTACTTGGCCTCGTTGAACACGCTAAACTCGCCCTTGCCCTCAAAGGCGTCTTTCAGTTCCACAAACTCCATGCCGAAGCGCAAGTCGGGCTTGTCGCTACCAAAGCGGCGCATGGCTTCATTCCAGGTCATCTGCTCGAGCGGCTTGGGCAGCTCCACACCGCGAATCTCGCGGAACAGGGTGCGGCACAACTCTTCGAAGATGTTGATGACATCGTCCTGATCGACAAACGACATCTCGCAGTCGACCTGTGTGAACTCAGGCTGACGGTCGGCGCGCAGGTCCTCGTCGCGGAAGCACTTGGCAATCTGGAAATAGCGGTCGAAACCGGCCACCATAAGCAGCTGCTTCAGCGTCTGCGGGCTCTGCGGAAGGGCGTAAAACTGTCCGGGGTTCATGCGTGAGGGCACCACGAAGTCGCGGGCTCCCTCGGGTGTGGAGCCGATGAGGATCGGGGTCTCCACCTCAATAAATTTCAGGTTGTCGAGGAAGTTGCGGATGAGGATGGTCATGCGGTGACGCAGCTCGATGTTCTTACGCACGGCGGCGCGGCGCAAGTCGAGGTAGCGGTATTTCATGCGCAGCTCATCGCCACCGTCGGTGTTGTCCTCGATGGTGAAGGGCGGCGTGAGACTGGGGCTGAGCACATTGAGCTTGCTCACGATGATCTCGATGTCGCCAGTGGGCATCTTGCTGTTCTTGCTCTCGCGCTCCGACACTGTACCCGTCACTTGGATGCAGTATTCGCGACCGAGCTTGTTGGCCTGGTCGCAGAGGTCCTTGTCGACGGCTCCGTTAAACACGAGCTGTGTGAGGCCGTAGCGGTCGCGCAGGTCAGCGAATGTCATGCCGCCCATCTTACGTGTGCGCTGGACCCATCCGGCGAGTGTTACTTCCTGGCCGGCGTCGGAGAGACGCAACTCTCCACAAGTTTTCGTTCTATACATAATCGATAATGATATGACGAATTGATGAATTATGGCGCAAATGTACGAAGAATAAATGAAAGCGAAAAAAAAAACGTTGTAAACTTACACTCGGCAAGGGATAAATTTTGTAAATTTGCCCTAAGCATAAAAACAAACGCCACTTAGAACATGATTTCAAGACGCTTCCTCACGCTTATTGCCCTCACGCTTATGGCCCTCTCGGCCATGGCCCAACAGGCGGGCGACGTGCTGGCCGCCGCCCGCAAGGCCAACCATTACTTCATGCAGAAACACCCCGATCCCACGCAGGCCACCTTCGTGCGCAAGGTGCGCCCCAGCAGCTTGTGGACGCGCGCCGTCTACTACGAGGGACTGATGGCGCTGCAGGCCGTCGACCCGCAGGAGACGTATGTCGACTATGCGCTGCGCTGGGCACGGTTCCACCAATGGACGCCACGCAACGGGGTGACCACCACCGACGCCGATGACCAGTGTTGCTGCCAGACCTACCTCGACCTGCTGCCTTACGCCGGCGACGATGCGGCGAAGGTGTTGCCCATCGTGCGCGACAACCTCGACCGTCAGATGGCCTCGGGGCGCCACAACTATTGGTCGTGGATCGATGCCGTGCAGATGGCGCTGCCGCTCTACGCCCAGGTGGGGCAGGCCACGGCCGACGCGCGCTACATGGACTATGCCATGAAAGCGTATCGCTGGACGCGCAACGAGTGTGGCGGCGGCTGTTTCAACGAGCAGACCGGACTGTGGTATCGCGACGCCGACTTTGTGCCGCCCTACCGTGAGCCCGACGGCCAGGAGTGTTATTGGAGCCGCGGCAACGGATGGGTGTACGCCGCCCTGGTGCGCACCCTGCAGACCGTGGGCAAGCGCCACAAGTATTATAAGGAGTTGAAGGCCGACTTCCTGACCATGACGCGCGCCATTGCGGCTTGCCAGCGCCAAGATGGCTTGTGGAACGTGAGCATGACGTCGACCCACTATGCCGGTCCGGAGCTGACGGGCACGGCGCTCTTCCTCTACGGCCTGAGCTGGGGCATCAGCCAGGGCCTCATCAAGGCGAAGACCTATCGCCCCGTGGCCGACCGCGCTTGGCAGGGCATGGAACGCATCTGCCTCCATCCCGACGGGTTCCTGGGATATGTGCAAGGCACGGGCAAGCAGCCCTCCGACGGCCAACCGGTAAGCTACACCTCGGTGCCCGACTTCGAGGATTTCGGCACAGGCTGTTTCCTGCTGGGAGCCACCGAGTATTACAAGTTGCTGGGCAAGCGGTAGGCTGATAGGCTTGAGGGCCTAAAAGCCAAACAAACCCGATGGGCCTAATAGGCAATGGGCTGACGCGACAGCCGCCCACATGCCTATTAGGCCCATCATTCGTTTCACGCCTACCGGCCCATGAAGTCCAGCAGTCCCACAGGGCTCCTAAGCCATTGGCTTATTCTCTTTCTTTCTTATATTTCTTATCTTTCCCATTGAAGCTCTTCACCTTCATGCCGAGCTGGTCGGGCAGGATGGCGTTGAGCAGGATGCCTACGAGGGCGGCGAGGGCCAGGCCCGAGAAGGCCACGGAGCCGATCTTCACACCGCCGTCGGTGCCATACTGCACGCCGATGCTCACCACCATGATGAGGGCGGCCACAAACACGTTGCGCGATGAGGAGAAGTCGACCGAGGTCTCCACGAGGTTGCGCACACCCACGGCCGAGATCATGCCATAGAGAATGAGGCTCACACCGCCGATGGTGGCGGCGGGCATCAGGCCGATGAGGCAGGCAAACTTCGGACAGAAGCTCAGCAGGATGGCGAAGCAGGCGGCCAGGCGTATGACGGCCGGGTCGAACACCTTCGTGAGGTTGAGCACGCCCGTGTTCTCACCATACGTGGTGTTGGCCGGCGCACCGAATATCGAGGCGAGGAACGTGGCCAATCCGTCGCCGCTAAGCGTGCGGTGCAGTCCCGGGTCCTTGATGAAGTTGCGGCCCACGGTGCTCTGTATGGCGCACATGTCACCGATGTGCTCCATGATTGTGGCGAAAGCGATGGGGAAGATGGCGATGATCGACGTTACGATGAGGTCGAAGTTGGGATCCTTCGCCACCGAGAGGGCCGTGCGGTCCATGTCGATGGGCAGGCCTACCCACGCCGCCTCATTGAGCTTGGAGAAGTCCACCTCGCCCATGGCGGCGGCCAGCACATACGAGCCAAGCACACCGAGCAGGATGGGCACAATCTTGACGATGCCCTTGCCCCAGATGGAGGTTCCGATGACGATGACGATGGCCGTGATGGCCAGCAACCAGTTTTGCTGACAGTTGGCGATGGCCGAGCCCGAGAGCGTCAGTCCGATGGCGATGACCATCGGTCCGGTCACCACGGGTGGGAAGAAGCGCATGACCTTCTCCGTGCCAAACATCTTAAGCAGGAACGCCATGACAAAATACAACAATGACGCTGCAGCTACGCCGATACAAGCGTAATTGAGCGCCACCACGTCGGTCAGGCCTTGTGCCACGCACAACTGCTTGACGGAAGCGTATCCTCCCAGAAAGGCAAAGCTGGAGCCAAGGAAGGCTGGCACCTTCATCTTCGACACCAGATGGAAGATCAGCGTGCCAATGCCTGCGAAGAGCAGCGTGGCGCTCACGTCGAGCCCGGTGATGAGGGGAACGAGGATGGTGGCGCCAAACATGGCGAAGAGGTGTTGCACACCGAGCACCACAAACTTGGGCTTGCCCAGCTCGCGGGCATCGTAAATGCCCTGAATGTCTGAATTCATAATTGTTATTGTTTTTTTAAGTTTCAATCAGGAGATTATTCCATCTAACATAACGCATTGGCCTTGCGCCTTATTGTGCTTCCGCCCCACTTTTTCTCATCGCAGAACGCAACCACCGCCCCACAATGTATCTCCCTTGAGCGGAACAGCCCCATGCCAACAGGACTAATCGGCCCCATGCCAACGGGCTAATAATAGCTTATCTCAAACTCCTGCGACAGGTTATGATAGTCAACGAGCGAGCTGCCCGTGTATTCTATTTGCATGCCGCGGTAGGCGCTGGGCACATAGAGCTTGCCGGTGACGAGGGTCCACTTGGGCTTGCCATAGTCGAACGACTTGCCCGACAGCAGCAGCCTCATCGAGGCGTAGTCGATTTCCCAAAAGCCACCGCCGATGCATGTGTCGTGGGGCTGCAACAGGTCCTTGTGCATCCTTACTTGGCCGATGCGCATATAGCCGTCGAGGGTGATGATGAATTTGGGTTCCATGGCAGATTGGGGGTTAGCCGAAAAACTTACGATACTCGTTCTCGAAGTTGGGCGTGAAGACGCCCTTGCCCATGTTGTCGAGAATCTCCTGGCGACTCCAAAAGCGCCCGCCGTCGAGCTCGCTCTTGCTGGGACACACCTCACCGTCGTAAACGCAGCGGTGCACATAGACCAGCTCTTTCTCGCGCAGGCTCTCAAAGACATAATGGCCGAGGCTCTCGGGCGCAAACTGGGTGATGCCCAGCTCCTCCCTCACCTCGCGGTGGAGCGCCTGCTCCACGTTCTCGCCCAGGTCGACATGGCCGCCCACAGCCGTGTCCCACCGGTTGGGCTGAATGTCTTTCCACGCCGGGCGATGCTGCAAGTAGAGCTCGCCCTTGCTGTTGAACACGTGCAGGTGGACCACGGGATGCAGAATCTTACTGCCGTCGTGGGCCCGTCCGCGGCTCACGGCTCCAAGCACCTGGCCGTTCTCGTCGACCATCGGAAATAGTTCTTCTTGATTGTCTCTCATATTCTTATTAACGACGTTCGCCCCCCAATTATTATATTTGTGGCTTTTCCGTTATACCATTTGTGGCTTTTCCGTTATACCATTTGTAGAATTCTCGAAGTTTAACAACCCCATCCCCACCCCACATTCAACAACCAACAGTAAGAAAAATTGGTAAAAAACTTGTGTTGCGTTTTTGGCTGAAATAGCGCGCGAAAAGGCGAAACGGAAGGGCCGAAACGCCGAAAACAAAGGGCCGCCTGTGGCGTTGGGCATCTTTCGAGTTGCGATAGCTAAGCTTTCGAGATGCGAAAGGTAAGAGAAGGGGCTTCGAAAGGGCATGTTTCGAGCCTCGAAAGATGGCTTTTCATCATGCGGAATGTGGGATGTGGGATGCGAAATGGGGCCTCCCGATGATAAGTGGCTGAATGTCTAGCGATTGCAAAAATGCGCAAGAAGAGCGTATTTGGGAGCGAACCCGGGCGTGATCGGAAAAACCGTGTAGATTTGGGGGAGGGATGTTGAGAATGTGGAGTGTGGAATGCATCGTTCTGACGACGAATGAGACGGCACGCAGGTAAAACGGTGTGTTTAGAAGTTACTTTTTGCCTAAATTTTGTTCCGTGTGTGATATAAAGTGGATTATTATTGCTATTTTTGTACCTAAAATAACAATGGGTTCATACTAACCTTCACCAACTATGTCACTTTGGGATAGAATCTTAGGCTCCATAAACAAAGGTGAAGCGCCGCGCTCTACCAACAACGACCTTACGCCCATAAAGCGTAATGCCGACAGCTACGCCTTTGTGGATGTGGAGGTTGGGGTGAAGAACCATAAGATTCAGGACATAGGAGCGATGCGTTATGACGGAGCAACGTTCCACAAAAATTCAAAGGCCGACTTGCAGGCTTTCCTACGCCACATAGATTTTTTGTGTGGTCACAACATTGTGCATCACGACGCAAAATATCTGTTTGGCGATGAGCGACAGCCATGGGCGCTTGTCGACACCCTATACATGTCGCCATTGTTGTTCCCCGAACGGCCCTACCACCGACTTGTGAAGGACGACAAGCTGATGAGCGACGAGATGAACAATCCGGTCAACGACTGCGAGAAGGCACGCGAACTGCTCTTTGACGAGATGACCCATTGGCACAATCTGCCTGAGCGCAGAAAGCGCATCTACGCCTCATTGCTCACCGGCATAGAAGAGTTTGACGGCTTTATGCAGTTGGTAGGGGCTGAGAGGCACGCCAAGGATTCGGTCGCAGAACTGATACGGGCTGAATTTGCCGGCATGATATGCGCCAACGCCCCCATCCAGACATTGGCAAGCAAATATCCTTGCGCGCTGGCCTATGCCTTGGCCTTAATCGACACGTCAGACCAACGGTCGGTAACCCCAGCTTGGGTGTTGTACCACTATCCTGAGGTGGAGTATGTGATGCGACGGCTGCGGCACACACGCTGTGCGGAAGGATGCGATTATTGCAACCAACAACTTGACGCCCGGTATAATCTGAAGCGTTTCTTCGGCTATGAAGCGTTTCGCACCTATGATGGTGAGCCGTTGCAGGAAAAAGCAGCGTGCGCCGCCATCGACGGCCAATCATTGTTGGCGATATTTCCAACAGGCGGAGGAAAATCGCTCACGTTCCAGTTGCCTGCCTTGATGGAAGGAGGGAGCGTGCATGGATTGACGGTCGTCATATCGCCATTGCAGTCGCTTATGAAAGACCAGGTTGACAATCTGGCTGACCGTGGCATAACCGACGCCGTGACCATCAACGGCTTGCTCGACCCCATATCGCGCTCGCTGGCCATAGAGCGTGTGCAGGGCGGCGACGCTTCGTTGTTATACATATCGCCCGAGATGTTGCGGTCGAAGACCATAGAGAAGATACTGATGGCGCGCCACGTGGTGCGATTCGTCATCGACGAGGCACACTGCTTCTCGGCCTGGGGACAGGATTTCCGTGTCGACTATCTCTATATAGGCAAGTTTATCAAGGAATACCAAGAGCGCAAAGGTGGCGACACCCACATTCCCGTGTCGTGTTTTACGGCAACAGCCAAGCAGAAGGTGGTACAGGACATTTGCGACTATTTCAAGCATTGGCTCAACCTCGACCTGCATCTCTTTGCATCGTCGGCCTCAAGAAAGAACCTGCGCTATAAGGTAATACACGTTGATACGGATGACGACAAGTATGCGCAACTTCGCGAACTTGTGAAGTTGGCTGCGTGCCCTACGATCGTGTATGTGTCGCGCACAAAGCGCACACGCGAACTCGCATCGAAGCTCACCCGCGACGGAATGAAGGCTTTGCCGTTCAACGGCAAGATGGACCCCGATGAGAAGATAAAGAACCAGGATGAGTTTATGACGGGAAGAGTGAACATCATTGTGGCCACGTCGGCTTTCGGCATGGGGGTCGACAAGAGCGACGTGGGGCTTGTGGTCCACTACGACATATCCGACTCGCTGGAGAACTATGTGCAGGAGGCGGGACGCGCAGGCCGCGACCCCAGTCTCACAGCCCAGTGCTTTGTGTTGTACGCCGACAACGACCTTGACAAGCATTTCGTACTGCTCAACCAGACCAAGCTTAGCCTTAGCGAGATACAGCAGGTGTGGCAAGCCGTAAAGAACTTCACACGCCAGCGTCAGCGAGTGTGCTGCTCGGCACTCGAAATAGCCCGACAGGCTGGTTGGGACGACTCGGTGTCGGACATCGAGACGCGTGTGCGCACGGCGCTCTCGGCACTTGAGCAAAGCGGCTATATAGAGCGTGGCAACAATGTGCCGCATGTGTATGCCACGGGCATAACGGTGAAGAACATGGATGAGGCGCGTCGGCGCATCGTAACGTCGTCGTTGTTTGGGAAAGACGAGGTGGAGAAGGCGGTGCGCATCATCAAGTCGCTCATTTCGCAGAAACACATCTCAAAGGCGCAGGATTCTGAGGCGGAGTCGCGCATCGACTACCTTGCCGACATTCTCGGTATGAACAAGCGGGAAATTGTGTCGGCCGTAGAGCGGATGCGCCAAGAGGGCATACTGGCCGACAGCAAGGACATCTCGGCCTACATGCAGGATGTGGGATCAGAGCGCAAGGCAAAAAACATGCTCGAGTATTTCGCACAACTTGAAGAATACATCATAAGGCATATTCCAGACGAATCGTTGCGCATATCGTATAAGCAACTCAACGACAATGCTGTGCGCGACGGATTGGAAAAGTCTACTGAGAAAAACATACGCACGCTGCTCTACTTTCTTGCCGTGAAAGGCTACACGCGCAAGAAGGAAGATGTGTCGCGCGACATCGTTGTAAGACGCCAAAGCAACATGGAATCGACGTTGAAGCGCTTTGAGAAACGCCTGAACATCTGCAGGTTTGTTATCGACTGGCTTTACCGTATGGCGGAGGCCATGGACGACGAGGCCAAGAAAACAGGAGCGGTGCAGTTCTCGGTAGTGGAATTGCTTAACGACATTAAGACAAATGGGCAAATGTTGTTCTTCGACTGGGGGTGTGTCAAAATTCACACCCTCTTTTAAAATATCACAAAGCCCGAACTTT
>NZ_JAXVAE010000120.1:0-2467 GCF_037460745.1 Hallella sp.
TAGCCACCCTGCTGGCGGGGCTGGTAACCACCCTGACGGGGCTGGTAGCCACCCTCCTCCTGATTGTTGTTGTTATAGCGCGGACGGTAGCCACCCTGCTGGCGAGGCTGGTAACCACCCTGACGGGGCTGGTAGCCACCCTGCTGGCGAGACTGATAACCACTCTGCTCTCCACCGCTCTGCAAGCCGGCGCCGAAGCCCTCGGGACGGAAACCGCCCTCGCCCTGGCTGTGGCCACGGTCGGAGCTGTATGCGCGCTGCGTGTGGATGCGCGGACGCTGTGGGCGACCGCCACTGTGATAATCTTTCTGATAACCTGAAGGTCTGCTGTAGCCCTCACGGCCGCCTTCTCTCTCTTGGCTCTGATTCTCTGATGAGCTCAGAGACTTGTTCTCCATTTCTTCTGACATAATCTTAAATCTTTTTCGTTTGAACTTTAAACTATACCGTTTGACCTTCCCGGCCTTGGCAGTTCCGATAATGGATTTAGCGCAACTAACGCCTACCTATATCCCGAACCAACCGTCTCCACCGCAAGGGGAGAGCGGAAATTAGTAAGTTAGCAGTGTTCTTCGTTCAATTCTTGATGAGTAAATGATATTTAAATGTTCTCTGTTGTTTTATTTTGGCAAATCTCACCGACCTGCCTTCTCGCGGCTTCCACCGGAGAATTACATGCCCGTATAGTTGTGGGGCGTGATGGCACGCAGCTCCTGCTTCACACTTTCGCTGACGTTGAGCGTCTCCACAAACTCGTGGATGGTTTGCTCTGTCATCTTGGTGTTGGTGCGGGTGAGCGCCTTGAGCGCCTCATAGGGATGGGGATAACCCTCGCGACGCAGGATGGTCTGGATGGCCTCGGCCACCACAGCCCATGTGTTGTCGAGGTCCTCGCTGAGCTTCTGCTCGTTGAGGATGAGCTTGCGCAAGCCCTTGAGGGTGCTCTGTATGGCGATAACGCTGTGGCCCAATGGCACACCCACGTTGCGCAACACGGTAGAGTCGGTGAGGTCGCGCTGCAAGCGGCTGACGGGCAGCTTGCTGGCGAGGAACTGGAGCACGGCGTTGGCCATGCCGAGGTTGCCCTCACTGTTCTCGTAGTCGATGGGGTTGACCTTGTGGGGCATGGCGCTTGAGCCTACCTCACCAGCCTTGATCTTCTGCTTGAAATACTCCATGGAGATGTACATCCAGAAGTCGCGGTCGAGGTCGATGATAATGGTGTTGATGCGGCGAAGGGCGTCGAACACGGCTGCCAGGCAGTCGTAATTGCTGATCTGCGTGGTCCACTGCTCGCGCTGCAAGCCCAACTTCTCGCTGACAAACTTATTGCCGAAAGCCTTCCAATCGTAGTTGGGATAGGCCACATGGTGGGCGTTGAAGTTGCCTGTGGCGCCACCAAACTTGGCGGTCATCTTGCAGGCCTTCAGCTCCTTGAGCTGCTCGGTGAGGCGATACACAAACACCATGACCTCCTTGCCCAAGCGTGTGGGCGAAGCGGGCTGACCGTGGGTCTTGGCCAACATGGGCACGTCTTTCCACTCATCGGCATACTGCTGCAACTGGTCGATGAGCTCTTCCACCTGAGGATAGTACACCTCTTCGAGCGCTTCCTTGATGGAAAGGGGCACGCTGGTGTTGTTGATATCCTGCGAGGTGAGGCCGAAATGGATAAACTCCTTGTAAGCCTCGAGCCCGCCAATCTTGTCGAACTCCTCCTTAATGAAATACTCCACGGCCTTGACGTCGTGGTTGGTAACCTTCTCAATATCCTTCACGTGCTGTGCCGACTCCTCGTTGAAGGAGCGGTAGATGTCGCGCAAACGATCGAAAAGGGCATGATCGAACGAGGCGAGCTGGGGCAAGGGTAATTCACACAATGTGATGAAATACTCTATCTCAACGCGCACACGATAACGAATGAGTGCATACTCTGAAAAATAATCTGCCAGGGGCGCTGTCTTACCACGGTAACGGCCATCAACTGGAGAAATTGCTGTCAACAAATCAAGTTCCATATCCTTATATTATCACGTCTGCAAAATTACGAATTAAATTCGACACGATAGATATTCTCGCAATAAAAATGTTGCATCTAACGGTTTTTAACGCCTTGGCCATAACACAATGTCGCATCGCGCCGGCCTCACACGCACAAGGGACATGTACTACGGCTTCGAGAGCCGCTACGAACTGACTAAAACCATCATGCTGAAGATCGAGGGAGCCGACGTGATGCATTTGGGCGCGACTGTCGAAACCTGCCCGAAACAAACACTAACAAGAATTGAAATACTAATGATCGATTTGGGGTTAATCTTCTTTAGCAGAAAGCCATGAGACCTGACAGGCCAAGGCTTCACATAAAACAAAAAAAATCCTGCAGCTCCGAAGAACCACAGGATACACCCCTGGTGGGCGTTGACGGATTCGAACCGCCGACCCTCTGCTTGTAAGGCAGATGCTC
>NZ_JAXVAE010000121.1:0-39842 GCF_037460745.1 Hallella sp.
TTAAATATCAAATATATAACTATAGTTAAGCGATTAATATCGCATCACTAGTAAGATTTTGTTATGGGTGAATCGCCAGGGTGGGGCGCTTGCGCCACGGTTGTGGGCGGCCAAGGCCATACTTTCCGCAAATTTAGTAAAAAGACTGCAATAATCCGTGGTTTGTGCGACAAATAAATGACCTCTTGGAGCGATTTTCCACATATTGCAATGGTATTACGCAAAAAACTATTATCTTTGCCCGAGTTTTCTATTGCTATTGTATTCTCGATGCGCCATTTGGTCATGAGGCCGATCAATCCACCTAAGCAACAACCCATCGCTACCGTTTGACGCATATAACCGATTCGTATGAAAGCGTTGATAATCATAGGCTTACTGTTGGCCGCCCATACACCGTTGTGGGCGCAGCAACCGCTTGCGCGCCACGGGCAGGAGGCCGGGCCATCCGTCTCCACCCCATCGGCCGCCCCGCCATCGGTCGCTCCGGTCCCCTTCGACACCTTGGCGCTGAAGCCCAAGCGCGGCTTGGTGGCCCGTGTGTTGCAATATTTTGCCGAGTCGGACAAGCCCAAACCCAACAAGAAGATCGATTTTGGCATCATTGGCGGTCCCCATTACGCCTCCGACACCGGTGTGGGCCTGGGCCTGGTGGCGTCGGCCCTCTATTCCACCGACCGTTCCGACAGCACGCTCGAGCTCTCCAACGCCTCGCTCTACAGCGATGTCACCACCAAGGGGTTCCTCATGATCGGCCTTCGCGGCAACACGTTTCTGCCGCGCAAGCACTATCGGCTCGACTACCGCCTGTATGTCTACACCTTCCCGTCGTACCTCTGGGGCTTCAGCTATCCCGAGAGCGACAACGACGACAACAAGAGCAAATACAGTCGCACCAAGTTTGAGGTGATGGCGCGATTCCTGCTGCCGCTCAACCGCTACAGCTACCTCGGACCGATAGCCCGTTACCAATATGTGCACGCCTACAAGCTCAAGGACCATGCGCCCGCGCTGTTGGCCGGCCGCCCGCTCACGGTGAGCGATGTGTCGGTGGGCGTGAGCTATACGTTCGACACGCGCGACTTCATGCTCAACGCCTCCCGGGGCTGGTTTGTGCAGGCCGACCTCACCGCCAACCCCACGTTCCTGGGCAACAACAACACCTACTGGTCGGGCGAACTGCAAGTGGCCACCTACCGCCGCGCCTGGCGTGGCGCCATCCTTGCCGGCGAGCTCCACACGCGGCAGTCGGTGGGCAGCGTGCCGTGGCCCATGCTCTCCGATGTGGGATCCAGCAACCGCATGCGCGGCTACTACGAGGGGCGCTACCGCGACAAGAACGTTGTCGACGCCCAGGTGGAGCTGCGCCAACACATCTGGCACCGCAACGGCCTGGTGGTGTGGCTGGGCGCTGCCGAGGTGTTCCCCGATTATGGCAGCCTGCGCTTCCGTCGCATCCTGCCCAACGCCGGCATAGGCTATCGCTGGCAGTTTAAGAAAGGTGTGAACGTGCGCCTCGACTACGGCTTCAGCCGCAACGGCACGGGCTTCATCTTCAATATCAATGAGGCGTTCTAAGGCCGTTGGCCCACCGTTCCCCGTCAAACCCATTCGTCATGAAAAAGGCAACTTATTTGTTCTTCCTCCTGGTGCTCATCCTGCCCAACCTCGTGCTGGCCTTCACCGAGTCGCTGTCGTGGGTCGGGCGCTTGGTGGGCGTTGTGGCGCCGCTGGCCGCCTACTGGCTCGTGCTGACCCTCTCGCGCAAGGTGGGGCGAACGGTCATCCTGCTGTTCCCCCTGTTGTTCCTGGGCGCCTTCCAGATGGTGCTCACCTATCTTTATGGGCGCGGCCCCATCGCCGTCGACATGTGGCTCAACCTCGTCACCACCAACTCGGGCGAGGTGGGCGAACTGCTGTCGCAGCTGTTGCCCGCCATCGTGTGGGTGGTGGTGATCTACATTCCCACCCTCACGCTGGCCGCCGTGCTGTGGCGACGCCGAAGGTGGGTCGACGCCACGTTCCTGCACCGCCAACGCCGTCCGGCCCTTGTGGCCACTGCTGCCATGGCCATGGTTACCGCATCCCTCGCGCTCTTCACCCCTTATGCGCCCATGGCCGACCTGTTTCCGCTCAATGCCGTGTGGAACTTCGTGCTGGCCCTTGGCCGACAGCAAGCCTCCGCCAACTACAAGCAGGCGTCGAGCGCCTTCCGCTACGACGCCCATTGCACCTTCGCCGACCGCGAGCCCGAGACGGTGGTGCTCGTCATTGGCGAGACCAGCCGGGCCGACAACTGGCAGCTCTACGGCTACCGCCGCCCCACCAACCCACAGCTCTCGAAGGCGAAGGGCCTCACCGTGTTTACCAACTACATGAGTCAGAGCAACACCACCCACAAGAGTGTGCCCATCCTGCTCTCGCTGGCCGAGGCCGACAACTACGACATACTCTACCGCACGAAGGGCATCATGCAGGCGTTTCGCGAGGCCGGCTACCACACCGTGTTCCTCTCCAACCAACAGCGCAACCACTCGTTCATCGACTACCTCGGTGAGCAGGCCGACGACTGCCTCTTCCTGCGCGACCGCCACCCCGACCCCATCGACGACACCGCCCTGCTGGCGCCCCTGCAGGAGCGCCTGGCAGCCCACCGTGGCGAGCGCCTGTTTGTGGTGGTCCACACCTACGGCTCCCATTTCAGCTACGTTGACCGTTACCCGCAGGCCGCCCGCGCCTTTGCGCCCGACCATTACGAAGGGGCGAAGCGCGCCTACCGCCCGCAGCTCGTCAACGCCTACGACAACACCATTCGCCACACCGACCTCTTGCTCAGCCAGGTGATGGCGGCGCTCGATGGCCAAGGGGGCAGCGCGGCCATGATCTACACGTCCGACCATGGCGAGGACATCTTCGACGACCGCCGCCACCTCTTCCTCCACGCCTCGCCGTTCCCGTCCTACTGGCAGCTCCATGTGCCGCTCGTGGTGTGGACCTCCGACGCCTACCGCCAGCGCCACGCCGACCTCGTGGCGACCCTTGAGGCCAATCGCCATCGGGCGGCCGAGAGCAACAGCGTGTTCCACACCCTGCTCACCCTGGGCGGTGTGGCCACCCGCTACCGCAACGACGCGCTCTCGCTGGCCAGCCGGGCCTACGCCAACCATCCCCGGCTCTTCGTGGACGACCACAACCATCCGCGAACCTACGACGCCTGCCTACAGCCCATCGACATGGAGAAGATGCGGGCGAAGGAATGACCGATATCGGATTTTTTATGAAAGCTAAAGGAAAACAGAATATGAGGAAAACAATTCTCTTGGCCACCCTCATGATGGGCATGGCCGTGTTGGCTGAGGCCAGCAGTCGCTGCGACAAGGGCGTCTGCCAAGTGGCGCCCGACGAGACGCAACATTCGAAGACCCTACTCATCAAGTATGGCGACATGAACCAATGGGTGACCCGCCAGGTGAAGGAGAGCGCCATCATCGGCGGACAGCTGAAGACGCTCCATGAGATAGCGCCCACGAAGACGTGGAAACAAAACGCGCCCTATGTGAACTGGGGCGGGTCGCCCTGGGGCACGTCGAACGTCATGGCGCGCGTGTCGGGCATCACCAAGACCAACCAGTCGGTCTATCGCGACACCCACCCGGGCCACGGCTATTGCGCCAAGCTCGTAACCCATATCGAGACGTGCAAGGTGCTGGGCATCGTCAACATCAAGGTGCTGGCCGCCGGAAGCATCTATCTCGGACAGATGCTCGAGCCCATCACCTCCACCTCCAACCCCATGGCCAAGCTCAATGTGGGCATGCACTTCACAGGCAGGCCCAAGGCGCTGGTGTTCGACTATAAGGTGAAGCTCTCGGGCCACCCCAACCGCATCAAGGAGACCGGCTTCAGCAAGGTGAAGACGGTGGCCGGCATCGACATGTGCGACTGCATCTGCCTCTTGCAGAAACGGTGGGAGGACGCCAAGGGCAACCTCTACGCCAAGCGTGTGGGCACCATGGTGGTGCGCTTTGCCAAGACCACCAACGGATGGGTGGAGAACGCCTCGTTCCCCATCCACTATGGCGACATCAGCCACCAACCGTTCTACAAGCCCTACATGGCACTGCTCAGCGGCGACGGCACCAAGTGGGCCAAGAACTCCAAGGGCAAGATGGTTCCGGTGAAGGAGGTGGGATGGGCCCACGCCGACGACACCCCCACGCACCTCATCTTGCAGTTCGACTCGAGCCACGGCGGCGCCTACATCGGATCGGTGGGCAACACGCTGTGGATAGATAATGTGAGAATGGCCTATTAGGACGCCGCCCCCAATAGGCTCTGCCCATAAAGCCCATCAAGCCCGCTATGCCTCTTTGGCACAAGGGATTGATGGGCTTTATTTCGTAAAATAGGATAAAAATCGGGTTACGAATAAGAGACCATTCTCAATTCTGCATTCTGCTTTGATTTGCTGGTCAATGAACTCCCGACGCCGAGTCACCAGCCTCCTTTACTTCCAAATCGGTTCGTTTCGCCAGTTGCCTGTAAAGCCTAACTTACCGTAGGGTATATCCTTATGATTATCCAGCAGGGAAAGGATCTTAGCCTTGATTTGGTTATCTGGATATACGGCATTGCAGAGATAGAGCATAGCCGTGATAACTCCGTAGGGTTTCTTTTTCTGATTGTCTGTAAATGGGGAGTTCAACCACTTGTCACGGTGTCCCTTTATATTCATTGGTTGCTTAGCGAGACTTCTGTTCCAAAGACGCGAATGATGGGCTATGATGTTTCGGAGTACGGATATTGCCTCTAACCAACTGGAAAGTTCCTTAGCAGAATATAGACCAAACTCATTGGCAATGGTTGCACGTTGAGGTAACTGGCTCTTTAGGTTCTTGTACATCTTTGAGAGTGTGCCGAACGTAGCGACTTCAAGAATCATCCAGGCATCAGGATTGTCACCCTCCATCGACTCTCTATCCCAATGGGTGTGCTTGGCTATGTATTCTTTGGCGAAGGGCTCCGTACTACGCCCAAACTCATATTTGAGGTCAAGCACAAAGTTCTCATAATATTCCATCTTTTCAAAGAGTGAATCATCCAGATACCAAAGCCCACTATCTTTTGCTTGTGACAGATGGTTGATAATCTTCGCCCTCAGTGCCACCTCTATAATCTCAACGGCATCAAAGAGAATCAGACGGAGACTGCGGTCAAAGTTATATCGTGCTATCACATCCTCAAAAGATGCACCCTCATGAAAGTCATGCTCCGTTTCTTCATCAATCATATCCGTCCAATAGTATTTGAGACGGAAGTAGCTGATATGCGCAAGACATTCCTTCGCATACTCCTCGTTGCTGAACTGCATTCCTCTTGAACGGAGTAGTCTGATTTGTTCCTCTATCGTACGTGGCTTCTGATTGCTCATTGCTGTCTATAAAAAAAGTGACCCGCCGGCAGATCTACGGGATGCCGACGGGTTCTGTTATCGTTTGATTCGGATTGACTTATCCGAAAATCTCTCTTCATTTCGGGTGCGAATTTAATGCTTTTTCCTAAATTATGCAAGATTTCCATCAAGAATTTGCTATAAGGACACCGAATATGCCAACTTTTTCATGTTTAGCACCGTATTCTCGAAAGAGGCACAAGACATATAGGATAAAAAACGAAGCGTTATGCTCGACTTGCTAATGGAAATGTGAGAAACTTCTATTGTAATGAAAGGACAGTGATAACGGTTCGCGCGTACTGCGTGGACTGGTTACTGCATCTACATTACAAGGGCACTTCTCACAGTCTCCATTAGAAGATGCGGTACATCAGCTCTGCGCCTAATAACAATTAAGTATAGTGGGCGCGATGTGAGCCGCCGCCCTTAGAACGGGAAGAGCAGGGGTAGCACAAACACCATTACCAGGCCCATGATGATCTGCAGGGGCAGGCCCACCTTGATGTAATCCATAAAGGTGTAGCCGCCGGCTTGCATCACCAGCGCGTTGGGCGGTGTGGAGAACGGCGAGGCGAAGCACATGCTGGCGCCCAGCGTCACGGCGAAGAGCATGGGGTAGGGACTCACACCGATGGCCATGGCCGACGTGAGGGCGATGGGCGACATGAGCACCGCCGTGGCGGTATTGCTGATAAACATCGTGAGGAGCGACGTGGTGAAGTAAACACCCGCCAGCAACGCGTAGGGGCTGGCCTGTCCCAGGCCGTCGGCCAACATGCGGGCCACGAGGGCCGAGGCGCCCGTCTTCTCGAGCGCCACCGACATGGGCAGCATGGCGGCTATGAGCACGATGCTCTCCCAGTTGATGGTTTTGTAGGCGGCCTCCACCGAGCGTATGCAGCCCGTGAGCACCATGAGCAGCCCGGCGGTGATGACCGCCGTGACGGGCGCCACAGGGATGAAGTCGAACACCATCGTGAGAATCATGGCCACCATGATGGCTGCGGCCAGCGGTGCCTTGTAGTCGAGCGTTACGCGGGCGGCCTCCTCCAGCGGTTGTCCCATGATGAGGATGCCCTCGGCGAGGTTGGCTATGCGCGAAATGTTTTTCCATTTGCCCTGGATGAGCAGGATGTCGCCCTGCCGCAGTTTCAGGTCGGCCAGGTTGCGTGTGATGTAGTCGTCGCCGCGGCGCACGCCCAGCACGTTCACGCTGTAGAGTCGGCGCAATCCGCCATCGCGCAGCGTCTTGCCGCAGAGGCGCGAGTTGTGCATGAGCACCGCCTCGGCAATGCCAATATCGTAGAACGCCAAGGGCTGGCTCGTCTTGTCGAGCTGCATGTCGGCGGCCATTTGCTCCGCCTGCTGCTTGTTTCCGCTCACATACACAATGTCGCCCACCATGAGGCGCGTGTCGGGTCCGGCGAGCCGCTGCTCCACCTCCTTCATCAGTTTGGCGTGGGTTTTCTTCACGCGGCGCACCTCGAGCACCGACAGGCCGTAGCGGCGCTGCACGTCGAGCTCCACGATGCTCTTGTCCTTCACCAGCGAGGCGTCGGTCACGGTAAACACCGAGAGGTCGTCTTTCAGGCTATACTCCTCCAGCAGGTCGTCGAGCGTCTTTCGGCGTCGCGCCTTGCCGTCGTCGTCGCCCCGCTGTCGGCCGTTGAGAAACCGCTTGCTGAGCGGCAGCAGCACTACAATGCCCACCACGATGCACACCAGGCCTACGGGCAGGAAGCTGAAGAAGCCCAACGGTTGGTGCCCGCTCTCGGTGAGCGCCTCCTGGATGACAAGGTTGGGCGGCGTACCGATGAGCGTGAGCATGCCTCCCATGCTGCTGGCGAAGGCCAGGGGCATGAGCAGTCGGCTGGCGCGGATCTTGGCTTTCTGCGCCAGGCTCACCACGATGGGCATCATCAGGGCCACCGTGCCCGTGTTGCTCACGAAGGCGCCGATAACCGCCGTTACCACCATGAGCAGCAGGAAGAGGCCAATCTCGTTGTCGCCGGCCAGCATCATGAGCTTACCCGACGCCTTCTTGGCCAGGCCCGTCTGCACGATGGCGCCACCCACCACAAACAGTCCCACCATCATGATGACCACCTGGTTGGAGAAACCCGATATGGCTTCCTGCGGGGTGAGCGTTCCAGTGAGCAGAAGGGCGACGAGGGCGCACAAGGCGACGAGGTCGGAGCGGACTTTGCCCATGGCGAAGAACACTGCCGAGAGGGCGAGGATGATGAGGGTTGCAATCATAGATTATTAGGTGAATTTGTGAAATAAGATGATAATCCACAAATTTACAAATAAAATCGCAAATGGCGTTTGGCGCGACGCACGAAAAGCGGTCGCTGGCTCCCTAAAAGTTGTTAAACGTGGCCTTTCACACCTGCCAAGCGCCCCGCCTGCAAAGTTGGCTTTGCGATAGGTCATCTTTCGACCCTCGATACATGGCTTTTCGAGGCCCGATAGCTTACCTTCGGGGGCTCGATAGCTAAGGTATCGGGAGGCGAAAAGGCATGTTTCGTGGCGTGGCATTTGAACGGTGGAGCGTGGAAAGCGCCTTCCTGTTTGTAAGTGGTTGAATGAGAAGCGATTGCGAAAATGCGCTGAGAATCGCGTATTTGGACGCGAGTAGGGAGTCGGTGAAATAAAACAATGTAGATTCTGCTATAGATTTCACCTTTTTGTCGCAATATTTCCGTGCCCCCCCCCTTGGCTCGTCTGCCTATAGGTCAATCGTTTCTAAGGGCGCCAGACAGGCGTAGAGCGGCACGTTGACCATCCAGTCGTGGGCTTCGTAGGGCAGCATGGAGTAGCGGAGCCCCTTCAGCTCCGGATGGTTGCCGATGAACGTCCGTAGCGATTTTGACTTGACGTTCACCTCAGCCTTTACCTCGATGGGCACCACGCGGTTGCGCCACTGTGTGAGGAAGTCGATCTCGATCGTGGAGTTGTCTACCGCATGATAATAGAGCGATCGGCCCATGCTCTTCAGTTGGGTAAACACATAGAGCTCCGTGAAGGCGCCCTTGTATTCTGCGAACACACCGTCGCCCACAAGCATCGCCTCGGCCGACGTGTCGGCCATGGCGCCCATCAGACCCACATCGAGCATGAAGAGTTTGAAGGCGTTGTGTTCCTCATAAAACTTGAACGGTAGGCGAGGGGTGTTGACGCGCTGCACCTTATAGGCCAGACCTGCGTCGATGAGCCACTGGATGGCCAGCTCAAACTCGGCCGCCCTGCCACTTTTCTTCACCGCCCCATAAACAAACTTCTTGTTCTCCTTGGCCAGTTGGGCGGGTATGCTGTCCCACACCATGTTGATGCGAGGCACCTCGCGCTCAGGGGCGTGCTTGGAGAAGTCGCGCCGATAGTCTTGGATGATCTGCTTTTGGATGGTGCGCACCTCTTGCAAGCCCTTTTGTTGCACATGGGCGAGCACGGCGGCGGGCATTCCGCCCACATAATAATATTGTCGCAACAAACCGATCAGTTCGGTTTCGAGCAGGCGGATGACGTTCCAGTTGCCCTTTTCGAGGAGACCAACCAACTGTGGTTTGTCCATGGCCTGCAGAAACTCGATGAAATTCATCGGGTAGAGGCGCAGTTCCTCCACCTTGCCCACCGGATACGACACGCCGCTGTGGAGTGACAACCCCAGCAGCGAGCCCGCCACGATGATGTGGATGTGGGGCGCATCCTCACAAAAAAACTTCAGGGCTTCGAGTGCCTTCGGGCAATCCTGAATCTCGTCGAGCACCACGAGGGTGTCGTTGGGGGTGATGTCGGTCTGGCTAATGGCCGAGAGCGCCATCAGCATATCAGCGGTGCTGCCGCCTTTCTCAAACACCTCGACGGCCTTGGCGTTGCGGTCGAGACTGAAGAAGGCCAGCTTCTGATATTCGTTTTTACCAAATTGCTGAAGAACATAGGTCTTTCCTACCTGTCGCGCACCGTTGAGGATCAGCGGCTTACGCCCTTCGCGATTCTTCCAAGCTAACAGTTGATTGTAGATGCTTCTATCCATGGCTCACACTTTTCCTGACGAATAATCGCCCAAAGTTCACACTTTTCCTGACGAATAATCGCCTACTTGACACACCTTTTCTGACGAATAACATGCCAAAGGTACACTTTTCCTAACGAATGGGCAAGCAAAAGCCCCATTTTCTTTTTGGGAATATGTGATGTTTTACGTTTGGGGTGATTGCATGGCCCACACTTTTGCTTCCCTTCGCGTTTCGCCATAGCCCGCCATGGCTTTGGGCGCACCCGCTGCAACCTGCTCGGAACAAACACTAACAAGAATTGAAATTTAATGACCTGTTTGGGCTTAATTCTTAATTCTTTGAAAAAAACAGCGAGAACCCTATTCCGTTCGGCAAACAATTCGTAACTTTGCATCAGGTTTTGGCGGCGCGCAACATGGCCAATAGCGTCAAAGTCGCCAACCCATCGGCTACCTCGTAACTGAACATTTTCAATCTAACCTAAATAACATGACATTCCGCAAAACAATTCTGGGAATCGTTTTCTGTCTGTTGTCGGCTGTGGCTGTGGCAGACAATGTTTATGACATCCGTCCCGTGCCGCAGCAGCAAGAACGTCTGCAGGGCGTGGCTACGTTTGCCGGACAGGTGAACGTGGTTGCAGGCGCGGGCATCGACGGCTACACCATCGACCGCGCCAAGGAGGTGCTCACCGAGCACGGACTGACGCCTGTGGTGACACGTAAGGCCAAGAAGGGCGCCAACGTGCTCTACCTCGGCGTGAACGGCAGCAAGGACCTCGCCGACCGCGAGGCGCAGCGCCTGGGCCTGAAGCGCGACGTGTTTAAGCAGCCTAAGTATGACCGCCACGCGCTCACCGTGCGCCAGGAGGGCAACGCCGCTGAGGTGCTGATCCTCGGCGAGTCGACCGACGCCGTGTTCTGCGGACTGGCGTCGCTCGAGCAGATGCTCGACCAGGCACAGGGCGGACAGCTCAGCTGCGTTGACATCTACGACTTTGCCGACACGCAGTATCGTGGCGTCATCGAGGGCTACTATGGTGTGCCCTATTCTAAAGAGGTGACGGCAGACCTCTTCCGCTTCATGGCACGCTACAAGATGAACACATACATGTATGGCGCCAAGAGCGACCCCTACCACTCACAATACTGGGACAAGCCTTATCCCGAGACCATCACTCCGGAGCAGCAGGAGGTGGGCATGCTCACCGAGGGCATGATGCGCCAGCTTACCGACGTGGCACACCGCACCAAGGTAAACTTCATCTGGGCCATTCACCCGGGACAGGCGTTCACCGACAAGAACCAGGAGGATGTGCTCGACCGCATCATGGGCAAGCTGCGCCTCATGCACAAGCTCGGCGTGCGCCAGTTTGGTGTGTTCGTGGATGATGTAGGCGTGCCTTCCGACTCAGCCGTGCTGGCCCTCAACGCCAACCGTCTCACACAGTTGCAGCAGATGATCGACAAGGAGTGGAACGGCCGAAAGGCCCTCGCCGCCGACACGGTGAAGCCCCTCCACTTCGTGCCCCAGCTCTACGCCTTCTCGTGGGTCAACCGCCAGCAGGGCGAGCGCTTCTTCAACTCGCTCAGCAGCACGCCGAAGAAGGTGTGTATCTACATCACGGGCCGTGCCGTGTGGACCGTGCCCAACTCGGAGGATCCCAAGCTGGTGAGCTCATGGCTCGGTCGCGACGTGGCATGGTGGTGGAACTACCCCTGCAACGACAACGACATGAACAAGATCTTCCCGCTCGACACCTATCGCAACTTCGACGATGAGGCACACATCGACCGCCACGCTACGCTCGTGCCCGACCTCAAGGGGGTCAACACGCTCATCAGCAACCCCATGCAGCAGGGCGAGATCAGTAAGATAGCACTCTACAGCATTGCCGACTACGCTTGGCACCGTGCCGCCTTCGACAACGACGCCTCATGGATGGCATCGCTCAAGGCCATCTTCGGCGAGCGCGCCAAGGCCGCTTTCCGCCTGTTGCCCCTCACACGCCACTACGACACTAACACCCGTCTGGCCGACTGCATCCGCCAGTGGAAGGGCAAACCCCACTGCCATAAGGGTGTGAAGGCCCTCATCGACGAGCTCGAGAGCCTCCAGGCCGACGCCAAGACGCTGGCCGAGATGGGCCAGTCGGAGAGCGAGTCGGACCGTCTGCTCTGGCATGAGCTGCAACCCTACGTGGAGAAGGTGGGCGACATGTGCGCCATCGTGAAGACGCTCGTGAGCCCCGACGCCACCGACGCACAGCGCCAGCAGGCACGCCAGCTGGCCGCACAGCTCGACAAGAGCCCGAAGTATCAGTTCTCGGTGCTCAACGGCATGGGCAACGACATCAAGCTCTCGAAGCGTGTGGCTGAGCCCGCCGCCAAGCTGCTCCGCCCCTTCGTAGACCAACTGGTGGCCGCCGAGCGCGTTGAGGTGTGTGAGCACAACCACGAGCAGGCCGAGAAATAACCAGTTAAAAAGCATTTTATTATTACCTATTTATAATACCAATATGAATATCAAAAAAACATTCATGGCGGCTCTCTGCGCCGTCATGCTGCTGCCCGCAACAGCAGTGGCTCAGTTCAACTGGCCTTACGTGGTGAAGAATGGCGTCGTTGTGACGAAGGTGCCCGAGCGCCCCGCTGGTCAGAAAGATGCGCTCAACCTCACCACTCCCAAGATCAAGGTGCTCCGCGTGGGCTTCGTGGGTCTGGGCATGCGTGGCCATGAGGCCATCCGCCGTTGGGTCTATCAGGAGGGTGTGCAGATCATGGGTCTGTGCGACCACGAGCAGGCTCGCGCTGAGGCTTCCAACGAGCAGCTGCGCCAGGCTGGCCTGCCCCCCGCAACGCTCTATAGCGGTGAGGACGGCTACAAGGCTCTCTGCGAGCGCCCCGATGTAGACCTCATCTACATCGCAGTAGACTGGGAGCACCATTTCCCCGTGGCTAAGTATGCCATGGAGCATGGCAAGCACGTGGCCATTGAGGTGCCGTCGGCCATGAACCTCGACGAGATCTGGCAGCTCATCAACCTCAGCGAGCAGAAGCGCGTGCACTGCATGATGCTCGAGAACTGCTGCTACGACTTCTTCGAGCTCAACTCATTGAACCTGGCTCAGAAGGGTCTCTTCGGTGAGGTGATCTTCGGTCAGGGCGCTTATCGCCACGACCTCGATCCTTACTGGGATGCTTACTGGAAGCGCGACGCGAACGACAAGCTCGGATGGCGTCTCGACTATAACATGAAGTATCGTGGCGATGTTTATGCCACTCACGGCCTCGGCCCTGTGGCTCAGTGCATGAACATTCACCGTGGCGACCGTTTCACCCTCCTCACTGCCATGGACACCAAGAGCTTCGCCGGTGTGAAGAAGGCTGAGAAGCGCCTCGGACATAAGGTGGACAACTTCCGCCAGGGCGACCTCACCAACACCATGATTCGCACGGAGCAGGGTAAGGTCATCCAGATCGTGCACGACGTGATGACTCCCCAGCCCTACAGCCGTATGTTCCACCTCGTGGGCACACACGGTGTATCGAACAAGTATCCCGTGGAGGGCATCGCACTCGACAACGAGAGCCTTAAGAAGGCGGGCATCGACACCAAGACCAACTACTACAACGGTGAGGCTTTCCTCAACGACGCCGACATGAAGAAGCTCTACGCTAAGTATCAGAGCCCCATCGTCACCAAGTACACCGAGATGGCCAAGAAGGTCGGCGGTCATGGTGGTATGGACTTCATCATGGACTCGCGCTTGATCTACTGCCTCCAGCACGGTCTGCCCCTCGACATGGACGTTTACGACCTCGCTGAGTGGTGCTCGCTGGCCGAGCTCGGTTCTATCTCTATGGACAACAACTGCATTGGCGTTGAGGTTCCCGATTTCACACGTGGCCACTGGAACGACCAGAAGGGCTACCGCCACGCTTTCGCCTCACCTGAGGAGGAGGCTGCTCAGGAGGCTGCCAACCACGAGTTTACCGTGAAGCTCAAGGCTACCGCTGAGAAGGCTTGGAAGAAGTACGACAAGAAGAACGCCAAGAACAAGAAGGTTGCTAAGAAGTAATAGCGACATAACGCGACAAACGGCCTCCGGCGCTCATGCTAATTGGCGCTGAGGCCCACGGTAAACATCCCAAGGCCCACACGTAAGCCGTTTGTCCCTGCAACGCCATCGGCGGCAGACGCCCTCCTTTCGAGGACTCTGCCGCCGATGTTTTGTTTTGCCGCATGGCTTCTTCATTCCAATCGTTTCTGCCGTATGCTGAGCCACATGCACGGTGGTGTGAGAGGGCGGAAAACGAAAGTAGGAAGAAAACTATTTCGTTTTCCTCCTACTCGATTTTATAACTACTTACTTGGTATTCATACTTGTTAATCTTGCCTAAAATATGCGCTTACATCATGCAACATACCCCTTTTCCTTGTACCTTTGTATTGTATTAGAACTCGAAAACGTGATAATGGGGATGCTTCGCATGCTCGAAAACGTGATAATTAGAGTGTTTTGCGTGTTCGAAAACGTGATAAGAACTATTGTTGTTCATTATTTATGTAAGGAATAATCATGAAGAGGAAAATCTATAACGAGATGCTTCTGTGGAAGCAGAATGCTCAAGGAAAGTCTGCTTTAATGATAGATGGAGCTCGTCGAATAGGTAAAAGCTATATTGTTGAAGAATTTGCCAAGAATGAATATAAGTCATATATTTTGGTAGATTTCAATAATGCAGATGATAACTTGATAGAAATCTTTAATAAGTATCTGGGGAATTTAGATGTATTCTTCAGCTATCTTGCTTTGTATTATAATGTCACGTTATATCATCGAGATACGCTTATTGTATTTGATGAGGTTCAGCTTTATCCTAAGGCGCGTGCAGCTATTAAATATTTGGTAAAAGATGGGCGTTATGATTATATAGAGACAGGTTCTCTGGTAAGCATCAATAGGAATGTGAAAGATATTGTTATTCCGTCGGAAGAACATCGTATTAATATGTTTCCTATGGATTTTGAAGAATTTCTTTGGGCTGTAGGAGATGAGCAGCTAATGCCATTTATGCGTATGTGCTTTGAAAAGAAGCAAAAGCTTGGTCCTCTACATCGTAAGGCTATGAGCCATTTTAGGCATTATATGATAGTTGGAGGAATGCCACAAGCTGTAGCGGAATATGTAGAAACCAATGATTTTATGAAGGTCGATATGGTGAAGCGTAATATCCTTTCACTCTATAAGGCTGATATTGAGAAATATGCTGTCGGCAACGAAATTAAGGTAAAGGCTATTTTTGATGAGATACCATCTGCTTTGAGTAGGCATGAAAAGAAATTCCGCTTGGCATCAATTAGCGATAAGGCGCGTTATCGTGAATATGAATCTTCATTCTTTTGGTTAGCTGAGTCAAGAGTGGTGAATATCTGTTACAACTCTACAGCTCCAGATATTGGTTTGAGAATGAATGAGGAACGAACAACGTTGAAGTGCTATATGGCTGATACAGGTCTTTTGATAAGTCATGCTTTTAATCTTAAGACTATTATGGGAAATGAGCTTTATCTGAAATTAGCTTTAGGTAAACTTGAGGTTAATGAAGGTATGTTGGTTGAGAATGTTGTGGCGCAGATGTTAAAAGCATCAGGGCATGAATTGTTTTTCTATTCTAATAATTCTAAATATAGTGCAGAAGATAGAATGGAGATAGACTTCTTGGTTTCTAAACCTGTTATAACAAATCGCCATAACATATCCCCTATAGAAGTTAAATCTTCTAATAGCTATACGATAACATCATTAAACAAGTTGAGAACTAAGTTTGCTCCGATGCTTGCCGAATCGTATGTACTTCATCCTGCAGATGTTGAAGTTAAAGATGGAGTTGTGTATCTTCCTCTGTTTATGGCGAGTCTATTATAGATGTTGGTACCAAAAAACTCTGCAATAATCGTTCATGCAATAGTAAATCTTTTGCATGAACGATACAACAAAGGGAGGCAAATCGCAATGAATGCGGTTTGCCTCCCTATCGTTATGTTGCCTGTTGTGTTAGCCTATCTGCCACCAGTGGCGCTTGCGGGGACGCTCGTCGGCGGACGATTGCCCCATGCTTTCGCGCAGCAGCTGGGTGTAGGTTTTGTGGTCGTGCAGGATTTGGTAAATCTGTCCCCAGTCGGGCAGGCCGGCTATGCCTCGGTCGTCGATGAAATAGTCGGCTTTGATCTTACGGCTGAAGTGGTTGTTCTTATCGATCTCCTCCTCGGGGTAGTCGCGGTTCACGGCCCAAAACTCCACGCCGCGCTCGCGGCACCAGTCGATGGCCTCCTGCAGCTTGTCGCCCTCGCGCACCGTCCAGAGGATGAGCTGGTGGCGATCCTTGATGAGCATGCGCAGGGTTTCGGTGGCGAAGGGCCGCTCCGGCCCGATAGCGGGGTAGCGGTCCTCCACAATGGTTCCGTCAAAGTCGATGGCGATGGTCATGTGTTGTCGTTTTGGTTGATTCTGGTTTCCCACTCATGACCTGCGCCTTAGCGCTTCACGGATGTGTCGTTCTTGTCGCCGTAGTGGCTGTTGGCGTAATTGCCGTAGGTGGCATAGTGGCCATACGAGCCGTAAGAACCATACTTGCCATACTTGCCGTAAGCGCCATAGCGGCCGTAGCGTCCGTAGTGGCCATATTTGCCGTAGCCGTAATAGTAGCCATACTTCTTCTTCGACATGTCGATGCCGTTGATGACGATGCTCATCTTAGGCAACTTGCGCTCGTTGCTCAGGGCGTTGATCATGTCGAAGCTCTCCTTCGGCGTGTAGTCGGCGCGGCAAATGTAGACGGTGGCGTCGGCGATGCGGCCAATCTGCAGCGTATCGGTCACCAGACCCACAGGGGCGGTGTCGATGATGATGTAGTCGTAGTGCTTGCGCAGCTCCACGAAGATGTCGTCGAGGCTCTTGCGTGCCACGAGCTCAGCGGGGTTCGGCGGAATGACGCCGGCCATGAGCACATTGAGGTTGTTGTTGATGCCCGATGAGAGCGTCTGTGCCTCGATGTCCTCCCACGTGGGATGGTCCTTCACCAGGAGGCTGGTGATGCCATGCTGCTTGTCGTCGATCTCAAGCAGTTCGGCCAAGCGCGGCTTACGGATGTCGAGACCCACGAGCAGCACCTTCTTGCCCAGCAGGGCGAACGACACGGCGAGGTTGGCGGCGTTGAACGTCTTACCCTCACCCGAGGTTGACGACGTGAACATGATGACCTTCTCGTTCTCGGTCATCATAAACTGCAGGTTGGTGCGCATGGAGCGGAAGATCTCCTCCACCTGGTTGTTCTTGTTCTCGTGCACCACGATGTCGGCCTTGGTCTTGGCGGTCTCGGATGCCACGGCCACATCGGCGAGGATGGGCAGGGTGGTGAGGCGAGCCACATCGTCGTGACCTTCGATCTTATAGCGGAAGAACTGGATGAGCAACAGAACGACGGCAGGGATGGCCAGCGCTATGACGAGCGCCATGACCATGATGACCGGCTTCTTGGGGCTTACGCGGCCGCCCGAGGCGGGCTGGTCGATGAGCTTACCCTTGTCGGCCGTGGCGGCGAGCGAGATGGAGTTCTCCTCGCGCTTCTGCAGCAACATGAGGTACAGGCCCGACTTCACCTCCTGCTGGCGACCAATCTGTGTCAGCATGCGCTCCTGCTCGGGCGTCTCGCCCACCTGGCCCTGGTACTTGCCGTACTGTGAGGCCACGGAGTTGCGCTGGATGTCCATGCTGCGGCGAGCCTGGTTGAGGGCGCGCTTGATGGCGCGGTCGAGGTCGTCGAGCTGCTGTGTGAGCGGCAGAACGGAGGGCGATGTCTCGCTGGCGCTCTGCAGCAACAGGTTGCGGCGCTGCACCAGTTCGTTGTAGCTGTTGATGAGCGTGGTAGAGCTCTGGTCGGACAGTCCTACGTTAGAGGGCAGCGGCTGGTATTTGTTGGAGGGGTTGTTGATGTATGAGCGCATCTCGTCGAGCAAGGCCACCTGTGTGTTGGCCTCGGAAAGGCGCTGGGCATACTGGTCGGCGTTGGTCACGGCCTGTCCGGCGTTCATCTTCAGCTCCACCATGTTGTTGCGGCGCTTGTAGTTCTCCAAGGCGCCCTCGGTGTTGCCGAGCTCGGCGTTGATCTTCTCCAGACGGCCGTTGATAAACTCCTCGGTGCGCATGGCGATCTCGTTCTTGTCCTCGTTGGCCTGGCGGTTATAGCAGATGGCCAACTGCTGCAGGTAGTCGACGGCGCGCTGCGGGTCCTCGTCCTTCAGGGTGAGCTGGGCGATGGTTGTGGTCTTGCTGGTCTGCGACACGGAGAGCGCGCCTACATATTTATATGAGGCCTGCTTGGGTGAGAGCATCACCACCTTCATCTTCGAACCGTCGACCATGGGCACCACGCTGTTGTTGGTGAAGCTCAGTATGCCGGCCTTCGTGCCGATGGTGGCGGGCAGCTGGCTGATGGTCTTGTCGATCTCGTAGGGGCCGTCGGCGGAGTTCTCGTTGACGGGAACATAGTAGGAGCCTGTGACGTGATACTTGTTGCCCATGCGCTGGATCTCGAGGCTCACGGGCGCGTTGAGGTGCTCCAGGTGAGCGGGGTCCATGTCGACGCTGATGTATTGGTCTTTGTACATTAGGTTGGCCTTCACCTTACCCACCGAATAGTAGGTGGTGTAAAGCTTGAGGTCTCTCACGGCCTGCTCGGCGAGCGAGTGCGACGTGAGGATCTCCATCTCGTTGTCGATACCGGTAGAGTTGGAGATCAGACCGAGCGTCTGCGAGTTGAGCAGGGCCGACGTGCGGTTGCTGCCCGACTGCTGGTCGTTGTCCTTGATGAGCAACTTGGCGTAGGCCTGATACACCGGTGTGGCATAGCGCAGGTAAACGAAAGCCAAGCCGAGGCAGATGATGACCGAAAGGACGAACCATTTCCAGTTGAGTACCAGCGTGCGGTAGATCAACCCAAAGTTGATGGCAGATGATTCTTCCTCTGGCGTGGCAACCTGTGCCACTTCCACGGTTTTGTTTTCTTCCATATTATTTGTTTTATCCAATTATTTGTCGTTGTTATCCTCCTTGTCGCCGCTTGTCGTCGGGGCGACAGGGTTGTGCTTACTAAGAGAAACCACCCGTCGCCCGCCAATGACTGGTGAGGGGCCGTCGGCGAGCGGTGTGGGAATGTGGGGTTAGCCCTCGTCGGCCAACCGCAGCAGGTATTGTCCGTAATTGTTCTTCGCCATGGGCTTCGCCGTTTGGCGCAGCTCCTCGCGACTGATCCATCCCTGCTTGAAGGCGATCTCCTCCAGGCAGGCTACCTTCAGGCCCTGGCGCTTCTCGATGACCTCGATGAAGGTGCTGGCCTCCGACAGGCTGTCGTGGGTGCCGGTGTCGAGCCATGCGAATCCGCGCGGCAGGGTCTTCACCTTCAGGGCGCCCTGCTGCAGGTATTCCTGGTTGACTGTGGTGATCTCAAGCTCACCGCGTGGGCTGGGCTTGATGTGGCTGGCGATGTCAACCACGCTGTTGGGGTAGAAGTAGAGTCCCACCACGGCGTAGTTGCTCTTGGGATGCTCGGGCTTCTCCTCGATGCTCAGGCAGTTGCCCTCGCTGTCAAACTCGGCCACGCCGTAGCGCTCGGGGTCGTTCACCCAATAGCCAAACACGGTGGCCTTGCCGTTCTGCTCGGCCTCGGCCACGCACTGGCGCAGCATGCCTGTGAAGCCTGATCCGTAGAAAATGTTGTCGCCCAGCACGAGACACACGCTGTCGTCGCCGATAAACTCCTTGCCGATGATGAAGGCCTGGGCCAAACCATCGGGACTGGGCTGCTCGGCATACTCGAAATGCACGCCCAGCTCATGGCCGTCGCCCAGCAGGCGGCGGAAGCCCGGCAGGTCGTAAGGCGTTGAGATGATGAGAATATCGCGGATGCCCGCCAACATCAGGGCCGACACCGGATAGTAGATCATGGGCTTGTCGAAAATGGGGATGAGCTGCTTGCTCACGCCCTTCGTAATGGGATAAAGACGGGTTCCACTTCCCCCCGCTAATACAATTCCTTTCATTGCTTGTAAATGAGCTAAATATGGGTACCTATATTTCTTCGGCAAAGATACAATATTTAATTGGATTGTGAACCCATTTGACAGATAAAAAGATAATAAATGTTTTGTTTTCTCATCATTATGTTGTATTTTTGCACCCAACCAATCATGTACCACCAAGCAAAATAGTTTGAAAAAATATTATGGGATTATTATCTAAGATTTTCGGCTCTAAGCAGTCGGAAGCCAAGACGGGCGGCATGGAAGATTTCATGACGCTCGTGCGCGTTTACTTCCAGGCGTCGCTGGCAGCCCAATTAGGCATTACCAACATCGGTATGCTGCCCGACCTGCGCCTCTTCAAGTCGACTCTGCATATCCCCACACAGAACAATAAGTTGGGTGTGGGCGAGAAGAGCCACTGCAAGAAGATGATGAAAGAAATTTACGGAACCGACGATTCCTTCTTCAAGGAGGTGGATCAGAGCATCCGTCGCAACTGTCACCGTCTTCCCGATGTGCAGGTGTACCTGGTGCAGTTCCAAAACTTCACGCAAGACCTGATGATGCTCATCGGCAACCTGATGAAGTTTAAGCTCCGCGTGCCGTCGATCTTCAAGAAGTCGATCTACACGATGACCGAGAAGACCGTTTCCGATATCTTCAACCGCAACGACTTCAGCGACGCTGGCGTGATGAAGACCGTGCTGGGCATCCGTCAGTACAACCAGCGCCTGGGCTTCTCGCAGAAGTGGGTTACCGACTTCGTTTTCCAGGTGGTGATGCTGGCCAAGAAGGAGCCGCGCCCCAAGGACGAGGACGTGGAGAAGGCCAAGGCCAAAATGTCGAAATAAGCAGGCTGCAAGGGGTCGAGCCCTTGCGACCCAAACCATAGGCGCTCCGCTTTGTCTTTTGCAAGGAAGACAGGGCGGAGCGCTTTTCGTATGGGGACCCATGGACCATCATTCCTATGGTCCATGGAATGGCTACTATTCTTCCCCTTTTCGCAGCTTTTCTTCTCTTTTTCTCACGCTTTCTTTCCCTTTTCGCAGCTTTTCTTCTCTTTTTCTCTTATTTTTCTCGCTTTTCCCATGATAGCCATAGGAATAAGCGGCCAAAAGCGCTATCTTTGCCAAAGAAATGTTTTGCCGCATATTTGCGGCAACCGCTATTGCCATCAACCGCTATTGCCATCAACCGCTATTGCCATCAACCCTAATAAGCTATGAACCATCCATCTGAAAGCCCTGACCGTACGCTTTGGCGCGCCACTGACACCACGCGCCACCATCGCGAGAACCTATGGAACTATAAGGGACGGGGCTTTTACCATTTTACGCTCAATGTGGAGGGGCGCTATCCGCTGTTCGGGCGCTTGGAGGGCGACAGTGCCGAGGAGGCGCACATCGTGCTCAGCGCGTTGGGCGAGGGGGTGGCGCGGTTGTTTCGTGGCATCCCGATGCATCAGGCGCAGCGGGGATGCACCATTCGGGTGCTCGCCCTGTGTGTCATGCCCGATCACCTGCACGGGGTGTTGCGTGTGGTGGAACCGATGCCTAAGAGCGTTGGGGAGGTGATACGGGGCTTCAAGAGTGCGTGTACGTCGCTCTATAAACGGGAGTTTGCCGAGGGCGACACGGCCTTTCGACCGTTCTTCATGCGACATCAGAGCATCTGGGAGTTTATGCACGCTGGCTATCATGAGCGCATCATGCACCGCACGGGACAGTATAAGAACATGGTGGCCTACGCACTCGATAACCCTCGGCGACTCTGGTTGAAGACGCGCCACCCCAACCTCTTCTGCATGCGCCACCAGTTGTCGCTGCGCTTCACCAACGAGGAGGGACAGATGGTGGACTGGCGGTTTCGTGCCTTGGGTAACCTGTTTCTGCTCGATGCGCCGCTGAAGCAGGAGATACAATGCTCGCGAAGCCTTGATGAGGCGCAACTGAGAGATTACCTGACCAGCAAGGAGGAACAGGCGTGTCAGGGCGCCGTCAGCGTGTCGGCGGCCATCAGCCAAGGCGAGAAGGTGGTGTGCCGGCGGTTGCGCGAGGCCCACCACCCCTTGGTCATCCTGCTGAAAGACGGGTTTCCCGCGGAGCACTCGCCCCACGAGCGGTTCTACAAGCCCGGAGGTGTGTATTTCGACGCATGCGCCGCCCGCCTCCTGCTGCTGGAGCCCAACAAGCCCACCTTCGCAGATAAGGATATCAGCGCCGCCGTGTATCGGCGCTCGCCCCAGGCGCCACCCGAGAGCTTGCGCTATCAGTTCTTGGCGCTCAACCGCATAGCATGGGTTATCGCCAACGCAAAGGGCACGTGGGGGCTGTGACGGCTGGGTGGCGAGAGGCTGGGGCATGCGGTGGTGATGGCTGGGTGGCGAGAGGCTGGGGCAAATATGCCCCAGAAATTTTTGCCGCATATTTGCGGCAACTGCAAGAGGGCAACCGCAGGGCGGCAGCTGCCTTTTGCTTCCCTTGCTTTGCTTTGCCTTTTGCTTGCTTGCTTTTGCCTTTTGCTTGCTTGCTTTTGCCTTTTGCTTCCCTTGCTTTGCTTTGCCTTTTGCTTGCTTGCTTTTGCCCATCGCTTCCCTTGCTTTGCCTTTTGCTTCCTTTGTTTTGCCCATCGCTTCCCTTGCTTTTGCAAAATAATGGGTGGGAACGGGTGGTTACTCGGATATTCTTTGTACTTTTGTTGTCGAAACAACAACAACTACAAAACGACGCTATCATGCAAACAATCAGAACCGCTATTCTTGCTCTTCTTTGCGTGTCGCCCGCCCTTGGCTGCTTGGCCCACACGCAACAATCGAAGACTCGTTTCCAACAAGAGATTAGTAGTGCAAATGCCGGCAATCCTGCCGCTGGCCTAAGTGCCACGGGCGAAGCCGTGCCTATGAGTGGGGGCATTCAGGCCGCCTCGGCTTTCTCGCCAGTCTCTGCCGCCCCTGCGTCGAAGGCTGCTCGCGAGGTGTTTAAGGTGGACAACCCCGATATGACGCTCAGTCCCTACACGGGCATGACGCGCCGCCACTGGATTGCCGCAGGCGAATACCTGTTGAAGGGCGCCTTCAGTTACATCCACTGCCTCGACGACCAGATGTATTTCCCCAAGGAGTTGGAGAAGACCTATCCGCGCGACGAGGGGCAGATTCACGTGGCGAAGCTCGAGGGCTTGGCGCGCACGCTCTTCATCGCCGCTCCGCTGCTGAAGGACAACCCCTCGCTGACCCTCAACGGCATTGGCGTGGCCGATTACTACCGCCATCAGATGGTGAACCTCACCAACCCCGACAGTCGCAGCTATATCGCCCACCGCACGGGTGGCCCCAGTCAGACGTTGCTCGAACTGGGATCGCTCTGCATCTCGATGAAGGGAGCGCAGAGCGTGCTGTGGGATCCGCTCACCAAGGAGCAGAAGGACGCGCTGGCCTCGCTCATGCTGAGCTATGGCGAGGGCCCCACCATTGGCAGCAACTGGATGTTCTTCAACGTTTATATCCTCAGTTTCTTCAAGGACCAGGGCTATAAGGTTGATGAGGGCAAACTGGTGGGCTGGCTCAACAAACTGCTCGACCGCTACAAGGGCGAGGGCTGGTACAACGACGCCCCCGCCTACGACTATTATAGCATGTGGGCGTACCAGAGCTACGGTCCGCTGTGGGCTGAGCTGTTTGGCAAGCACCAGTATCCCGACATCGCCCGTCGTTTCATCGACAACGAGCACGACCTCGTGGCCAACTATCCCTATATGTTCGCCCGCGACGGCCGCATGAACATGTGGGGCCGCAGCATCTGCTACCGCTTCGCCGCCGTCACGCCGCTGCCGCTGCTCGAGTATGCGGGCTTCGACGATGTGGACTACGGATGGATGCGCCACATTGCCTCCGCCTCACTGCTGCAATTCCTCACCAACCCCGACTTCCTGGAGAACGGCATTCCCACGATGGGCTTCTATGGCCCGTTTGCCCCGGCCGTGCAGATCTATAGCTGCCGTGGCAGCGTCTATTGGATCGGCAAGGCGTTCCTCGGCCTGCTGTTGCCCGCCAACTCGAAGTATTGGACGGCCACAGAGAGCGAAGGCCCATGGAAGAACGCATTGAAGGCCGGCCATGTGTATAACAAGTTCCAGCCCGGATCGACCCTCCTCATCACCAACTACCCCAACTGCGGTGGCTCGGAGATGCGCTCGTGGTGCCACGAGACGGTGGCCGGCGACTGGCAGAAGTTCCGCAGCTCGGAGAACTACAACAAGTTGGCCTATAACACCGAGTTCCCCTGGATGGCCGATGGCAAGAACGGCGAGATCTCGATGAACTACGGCACGAAGAACAAGAAGGGCGAGTGGGAGGTGTTGCGCCTCTACACGTTCAAAAGCTTTGAGAAGGGCGTGTACCGCCGCGACGCGGTGCTCGAGACCGACACCACCGTGCGCTACCAGTTGGCCGACATCCCCCTTCCCGACGGCATCCTGCGTGTGGACCGCGTGTCGGTAGGCGCCCCCACCGACATCACGCTGGGCCATTACACCCTGCCGCAACCCGGCCACGACAAGTTGCCTGCCGCCGTGCGCACCGTGGGCAAGCACCAGGCCACAACCGTTACAGGCACCGACTACACGCTGGCCATGGTGCCGCTGATGGGATGGGACCAGCCCGCCGAGGTGATCTATCCCAAGGGCCTCCATCCGGTGAGCAACGTCTGTGCCCTGCCTACGTTGCGCCAGCACGTGGAGGGCACCCGCATCTTCGTGACGCTGCAACTGTGGAAGAAGGGCGCATCGTTCACCGACCGCGAGTTGCAACCCGTGAAGGCCGTGAAGGTGAGCAAGGACCAGCGCACCGTAGTGGTGACCCTGGCCACGGGCGAGAAGAAGACCGTGAGATTCTAACCGATACGTTTGCGCCCCTTGCCTATATAATAAGGTGAGGGGCCATGTAATAAATAGGTGCAGGGCGTGCGAATAGGCCCTCTGCCAAGAGCCAAAAACATTGCGCCCCCACGACCAGATGGCCGTGGGGGCGCTTGCTTGTTGTTCTATTGAAACCTAAAAACGGCAATCGCCTCATCGCGAGGATGAGAGCGAAGGCCGACAAACCGCCTCTACTGTCGCATGCAAAAATGTGCATCCACTTATCCCCCCGTGCAGTGCGACGAGGCATGTGTTTGTGAAGCGCAAATTTATAGTTTAGTTTTCATGTTGGCAAGTATTTCGACGGTTAGTTTCTTCTCTTGCCTTGAAATCGAGTTTATTTGTCGATACCCGTGCTTAAACGTCAGGGCGCTATTCTCCAACTTGTTGTCAACAAATGGAGGATAGCGCCCAGATGTTACTTCACCGCAACGACCACCGACTTGCCGGAGGCGAGACGGATGATGTTGAGGCCCTGACGGGGACTGTTGAGGCGGCGGCCCTGCAGGTCATAGTAGGCCTTGGGCTCATCCTGCAGGCGGTCGGCGTTGACAGCTTCGATGCCCGTCTTCTCGGCGCCCGATACCTGCGCCTTGGCAGCGTTGGCGATGATGCCCGTGGTGCTGTCGATGAGCAGGGCGGCCACACGCATCTTGCTTGCGTTTTGCCTAACCTTGACCGCTTCGAAATCGAAGGACCCCTCGATCACCACCGGCTCGTCCTCATGGATGGTTGCGGGCAGCGACACCAATCCGTCGCTGAGGCGCGTGGTGGCCACCACCACATCGTCGAAATGGATGCCAGGCACCTTCTGGAGGCCCTGCACGAAGGGCTCAGCCTCGTCGAATTTCAGTTCGGCCTTGTCGGTAGGTTCATAATAGTTTTTCTGCAACCAGCTCTCGCCCTCGCCATGGAGGTCGTCGGCCACGAGCACAAACTCCACCTTGTAACGGTCGCCGTCGGTGAGGCTTACGGGGAACACCATCGTGGCCTTGGCGTTGATGGTCTTTCCGTCGTCGCTATAGGCGGCCTCGGCGTCGACGCTTGCCGGCGCCACCACTTCGCAGCACTTCTTCCACAGCGTCTCGATGCCGAATCCCTCGTTTTGCACGCCATAGAACGGGTCGAGGCTACCGAAGCGGCGGTCGATGTCGGCATTGGGGAAGCCGTTGACACTTGAGGGGAACTGGCTGCTCTCCATCACAGCCATGGGGTCGCCATTGTGATACGACAATCCGATGAAGTCGTCGGGATAGAGGCGGCTCATCACCTCCAATGCCACGAGGCCACGTGGGCACCATCCGCACCATGTGCCCGTGTACTCCTCCATGACGGCGCGGTGCTTGGGCAACACGTTGTAGACGATGATGTTGCCCTCGCTCTTTACGCCCTTGAGCTCCTGGCCGTTCACCTTGTCGAGGTTGATGACCACAGGGTAGTCGCCCTTGGTGGGCATGGCCTGCAACGTCAGGTTGACGGTGGTCGACAAGCCGTAGTAGGCGGCCAGTGGCGTGGCGAGGTCAAGGTGTCCGTTGCCCGTTACCGTCCCCTGTGTGTACGAGTAGTCGATGGAGCTGATGGGGTTGGCACCCAGGTTGCGCAGCGTCATGGCTACCTGTGTGGGCGTTTCCTTCTGTCCGTAGATGGTGCCCAGGGCGTTGAAGCTGGCGTCGTTGGCCTCCACGCCCGAGAGTGTAACGCTGATGGCCGATGTGCCCAGCGCCGACTTGTCCATCCATTTGAGGAACGTGCGCGACGAGTGGATGAAGAATCCGAGACTGCTCGCGTCGGCCACGACGGCCACAGGTATCTTGGTCTTGGCCGTGAGCTTCGTTACGTTGAACGAGTAGCCCACGTAGAGCGTGTCAGCGTCGATGGTGTAGGGCTCGTCGAATGAGGCGGTGGCCACGTGGGCCGCGGTGTCGAGCTTCGCCTCGGCCGTTGGTCCATCTACCACGTTCTTACGGTTGACGAGCGACAATTTCTTGGTGATCCACATGCGTATGTTGGAAGTGTTGGCGTTGTCGCCCATGAAGGGCACGCTGACGCTCTCCACCTTCAGTCCCTTGAGGTTTTTCCCGGTGAGCATCACTGCCACATCGTAGTTTTCCTTCTTTTCGCTTCCGAAGTATTTCACCGTGCCACTGGTGTTGGCCGTGCACGCTACCTTGGCGTCGCCGGCCATTGCGGCCCCTGGCAGCAGGGCGAAGGCCATGGCCAGTGCCATGCGGCGAGCCGTTGTTTTGATATGCTTTGTGTTCATAGTGTGTTTCTGTTTTGTGATGGGCCTGTTGCGTATGCAAAAGGAGGCGAGCGTTGAGGCCCGCCCCCTTGGTTGCACACAACCTATTGCGGTTGGTTGGCCAAATGGTTTGTTATCTCTTGAGGTATTTCACGGTCTTCTGCGAACCATCGGCAAACTTCACGGTCTTGAGGTAGATGCCGTGCTGAGGCTGGCTGATGGTGCGTCCGCTGAGGTCGGTGTAGCTCACGCTCTTCACGTTGGCCTCGCCCTTGTTGACGATGTTGCGATCGATGCCTGTCAACGTTCCGTCCTCATTCACGGTGTAGCTCATGAGGTTCGACTTGTAGCCCTTGTCGCCGTCCTTGTAGACCTCCTGCACGCCCACGCTGGTGATGCCCTGGAGGAAGAAGTAAACGGTGTGCATCTGTCCGCTGACCATGAAGTCGTTGTTGTCGGTGAAGTCCATCGGCACGTCGGTCATCTCATCCTTGATGCCCTTGTACTCGTCGGGGTAGAAGGTGAAGAGTTCGCCATCGAAATAGATGTTGTAGAAGAGTTTGTCGGGATTGAGCAGGTTGCCGTCGGTCGACTCCTTCTCCATGTAGATCTGCATGGCTCCGTAGCCATACTCGTCCATGTAAGGCATGAAATCGGTGATCTCAGGATCCTTAGGCGCTCCGGCCACCTCTTTCCAAGGCTTCAGTGTGGGTGTGTCGTACTCGTTGAGCGCGTAGGTAGTGTTCTTACCAGCGTTCACTACGCCGTTACTCTCAGAAACCAGCGTCTTGGTGTCGCGGTCGTAGTTGAACACAAGCTGGTCGACGAAGTAGAGGCTGTCGGCCGTGAAATCGTATTCGGGATAATACACTTCCTTTTTGCCCATGCCGGTGAAATAGGTGTGGTAGCCTGTTTTGGAGTCTACGCCCATGTAGACCTTACCGTCGAACACCACCTTGTCGCCCTCGATCTGGCCTTTCGCCCATGCCTCAGGTTCGTTGTCGGAGATTTTGCCGAGGTAGAAGTCGTTGCCGTCGAAGGCCACGCGCACCACCCGTCGGTCGTTGTCGCCATTCTCTTCCGATCCGAAGGCCATCTCATAGTCCTCAATGGTTGCCGATGCGGGAGGAGCGGCCGTTGTGGCGGTCTCCTTGCCCCACTCGCTGGCGAAGTCGTCGTAGCCTACCCATTCGCCCTCATCGGTGGCCAATCCGAGCACGATGCCGTCTCTGAAGTTGTCGATGCGGATGAGCGAGTCGTTGCGCAGCACATAGCGAATTTGCTGCGATGCTGAGTCGACCACCATCGAGTTGCCGGCGTCGTTGATCTTCATGCGCCAGAGGTAATAGGTGGTCGAGTCGGTCGTCTCGTTGCCCTCGTCGTCCATGCCGGGCTCCATGTAGTATTTCTGCGGGAAGGTGAACACCACGGTGTCGCCCTCAGCCTTCTGTCCCTTGATCCAGTTGCCAGAGATCAGCGTCTGCATGGCGTCTTTGATATACACGGCGCCATCGTCGGCCACCACAAAGTCGCAGGCGTGGCCGTCAATGGTGGTTGATATCACGTCGCCCCAGAACACCATGTGACCGGCGTTTATGCCATAGTAGTTCTTGTAGAGCGTTCCTGCGGGCTGCGCATTGATGATCTTGGTCTCGGGATCGACGCTCAGGTTGGGTGCGTGACGCATCATGAGCTTGCCGCTTTTGGCTTCGGGCAACTGCAGGTTGGTCTTCTGGAACGTGCCAGGGGCCAGCGTTGCCTTATAGTGTAAGGGACTTGAAATCGTTCCCTGTGTGGGAAGGTTTCGTTTCAGGGGTTGTGCGAATGAAGTGGCAGCGAAAAGCGCTGCTGCTAACATGGTGTAGAACTTTCTCATACGCTACGCGTTTTTATGAATATTTGTAGATGTGTTCTCTCTTAAATCGTTCATAAACGATACTGAAAGCAAAAGTACATCAAATATTTCAAATAACCAAATAAAATATAAATGAACTGTCATTATGTTATTGCAAACGCACTTTTGTATGGCGGATTATTATCTACACCATTTTAATAATAGGGCGAAAACGGGCTATGGGAAGCGCCATTCCATCGCCTCTCCCTGCGCAGTGGGGTGGGATGGCTTCGCCGCACCCGTTGCAATCTGCTCGAAACAAACAATAACAAGAATTGAAATCTAATGACCGTTTTGGGTTGAAACAAGCTGAAATCTAATGACCGATGAGGGTTGAAAGAGCAGGTCGGTTGGCATCTCCCAACAAGCCAAAAGACCCAAACGGCTCGGTGGTGTGAGCGGTTTGGGTCTTTTAGGATGTGGGCTTGCCGTTTGGCGCACCCTCGTTATGCCGTGTGGTTAGAACTCGCTGGTGAAGTGGAACTTGATGTGGGTGAAGTCCTGCTGGGCCATGGAGAGCACGTAGCTCGAGTCGGCGAGGAACACATCGCGTCCCTCAATGTCCTTGGCCATGTATTGGTACTTGCGCTTCTTGAAGTTGTCGAGCTCGGCAGCGTCGTCGCTCTCAATCCAGCAAGCCTTGTAGAGATGCACGGGCTCCCAGCGGCACTTGGCGTTGTACTCGTGCTCCAGGCGATACTGGATGACCTCAAACTGCAACTGTCCGACGGTACCGATGATGCGGCGGTTGTTGAACTGGTTGATGAACATCTGCGCCACACCCTCGTTCATGAGTTGCTCGATGCCCTTCTGGAACTGCTTCGACTTCATGGGGTCGTCGTTCTCGATATACTTGAAGAGCTCGGGCGAGAACGAAGGCAGTCCGCGGAAATGCAGGTCCTCGCCCTCGGTGAGCGTGTCGCCGATCTTGAAGATGCCGTTGTCGGGCAGTCCCACGATGTCGCCGGGATAAGCCTCGTCGACGGTGCTCTTTCGCTGCGCCATGAACTGTGTGGGCGATGAGAAGCGCACGGTCTTGTCGAGTCGCACGTGCTTGTAGGGCGCGTTGCGCACAAACTTGCCTGAGCACACCTTGCAGAAGGCGATGCACGAGCGGTGGTTGGGATCGATGTTGGCTGTGATCTTGAAGATGAATCCCGTGAACTTGGGGTCGATGGGCTCCACCATATGCTCCTCGGCCTTGGTGGGGCGTGGGCTGGGCGCTATCTCCACGAAGCAGTTGAGCAGCTCCTGCACACCGAAGTTGTTGAGGGCCGATCCGAAGAACACGGGCGCCACCTCGGCGTTGCGGTAGCTGTCGACGCTAAACTCGGGGTAGACGCCGTCCACCAGCTCCAGGTCGTCGCGCAGGCGCTCGGCCTCTTTCTCGCCCACATGTGTGTCGAGCTCACTGCTGTTGATGTCGACCGCCACCTTCTCGGTTACGCGTTGCTTGTTGGGGGTGAAGAGGTTGAGCTGCTGCTCGAAGATGTTGTACACACCCTTGAACTTGGCACCTTGGCCGATGGGCCACGACAGTGGGCGCACATGGATTTGCAGCTCCTCCTCGAGCTCGTCGAGCAGGTCGAAGGGGTCGCGTCCCTCGCGGTCCATCTTGTTGATGAAGATGATGACGGGTGTGTTGCGCATGCGGCACACCTCCATGAGCTTACGTGTCTGCGCCTCCACACCCTTGGCCGAGTCGACCACGATGATGGCCGAGTCGACGGCTGTGAGCGTGCGGTAGGTGTCCTCGGCGAAGTCTTGGTGACCCGGTGTGTCGAGGATGTTCACCTTGTAGGGCTCGCCCTCCTGTCCCTCGGGCAGGTAGTCGAACTCCATGACCGACGTCGACACCGAGATGCCGCGCTGCTTCTCAATGTCCATCCAGTCGGATGTGGCGGTCTTGCGTATCTTGTTGTTCTTCACGGCTCCGGCCACCTGTATCTGTCCTCCAAAGAGCAGGAACTTCTCGGTGAGTGTGGTCTTACCGGCGTCGGGGTGTGAGATGATGGCGAATGTGCGTCGCCTTTTGATTTCGTTAGCTATGCTTGCCATGTGTGTGATGGTAGTGTGTGTTTATTGTTGCTTGAGCAGGGCTGCCACGCATTTCTTGAGGCTGTCCTCCCAGTAGGGCACGTTGGTGCCGAAGGTCTGCTTGATCTTGGTTTTGTCGAGCACGCTGTAGGCGGGTCGCTTCACGGGCGACGGGAACTCGTCGCTGTGGCAGGGCTGTATGTCGCAGGCGGTGTTTCCGGCCAGCTCGGCAATCTTCTTGGTGAAGTCGTACCATGAGGTGACGCCCTCGTTGGAGAAATGGTACACGCCCGAGTGGTTCTCAAACTTGCGGCCCTCCACGATGTCGAAGATGGCCTGTGCGAGGTCGCCGGCGTAGGTGGGCGTGCCGGTTTGGTCGAACACCACCTTGAGCTGCGGCTTGGTGGCTGTGAGCTGCATCATGTTCTTCACGAAGTTGTGGCCAAACTCCGAGTAGAGCCACGCCGTGCGTATGATGATGTGGTTGGCGCCCGATGCCTCGATGAGCTGCTCGCCGTGGAGCTTGGTCAGTCCGTAGACGCCCGTCGGTGTGCCCTTCTGCTCCTCGCGGCAGGGCGTGTTGTAGGGATCGCCTCCAAACACATAGTCGGTGCTGATGTGGACGAGCAGTCCGCCCACCTCTTTCATGGCCTGTGCGAGGTAGCCTGGCGCCGTGGCGTTGAGCGTCTCCACGATGGGTCCGGCCGTCTCCGCCTTGTCGACATTGGTCCACGCGGCACAGTTGATGATACACTGTATGTTCCCTTCGGCCACCACTCGGCGTATCTCGTCGAGGTTGGTGATGTCGAGTTTCTGGTAGCCCTCACACACGTCGGTGAAGGTGTAGCTGTCGGTTTTCGACAGCTTGCTGACCAGCTGCATCTCGTTTCCGAGCTGCCCGTTGGCTCCTGTTACAAGAATATTCATGTCTATTGAGTGTTTTTGTGTGTCGTTGGGGTAGTGCTTGGCGGCTTATTCGTCGCCAAAGTTGAGCCCCTCGGTCCGATCCTTGATGTAATAATCGCTGAGCATGCCTATGAAGGTGGTAATCTCCTTGATGGCGCTCTCGGTTTCGTCCGACACGGGTTTCTGCTGCAGGCGCAGCAGCATCACGCCGTAGAGCGCGTCGAGGCAGTTCTCAATCTCGTTGACCTCCTTGTCGCCCTTGTTGCGCAGTTCTACGATGAAGGGCAGCACCTTGTAGTATTCGGCGTTGTAGAATGGGAACTTGCCCGAGAGCATGAGTCGGTTGTGCAGGTCGGCCAGGTCTTTCACGATGATCTTGTTGATCTGCAGGTGTCCCTCCTGGCGTCGTCCCTCCTCGTTCATCATGCGTATGAGGTTTCCGAACCAGTCGGTCTCCTCGTCTTTCTGCTCGTCGGTGTAGTCGAACCGGTCGATGTATTCTCGCCTGATTCTTGCCAGTGAGCAGCCGTATGCTCGTATGAGATCTTCCATCTGCCACATGTAGAGCAGATATTCGGCGATCGATTTCTTTCTTAATTCTTGTGCGATAAACATTTCTGTGTAGCTAAATGTTGGGTGTGGCTTGTGCGGAATGTGGGCTTTCGGTGTGTTGCGCCGCCCCATTCCCCACGGTCAATACTGGAAAGTGTAGAGGTTGAAGACGGTGCCGATGAGCACCACGATGGAGAAGATGATGACGAGCGATCCTATGACCTTGTTGATGATGAGGATGCCCATCTCGTTGAAGCGTGTGCCGATCTTCGAGACCACCCACGTCAGTCCGTACCACCAAAGCAGCGCTCCGGCCACGATGCTGAGGTAGCCGGCGGCCATCTCCACCGGGTGGTTGGGGATGACGAACGCAAACTGGGCGAAGGTTGCCATGAAGAGGAAGATGATGAGTGGGTTTGAGAACGTAACGAGGAATGCCGTTATGCCGTTGTGGGTGAGCGATCCCCTCTTCTTCTGCCCGTCGCGCCCCATTGACTTCATGGGGTTCGATCGCCAGCAGTAGACGCCAAACACCATGAGCATGACGCTTCCCGATATCTGCAGCCAGAACTTGTTGGTGGGGTTGGTGATGAGATCCATGACGAAGCTCATGCCGAAGCCCGTGAAGAGGGCGTAGATAAAGTCGCTCACCGAGGCTCCCACACCTGTGATAAAGCCAAACCAGCGCCCCTTTTTCAAGGTGCGCTGTATGCATAAAATGCCTACCGGGCCCATGGGCGCGGAGGCGATGATTCCGATGAGCATGCCCTTGAGGATGAGTTCAAGGAGGTCGATGTGTAATTGTAGTGGCATCATTCAGCCTGCAAAGTTACGTCTTTTTCTTGGAACGCGCAAATCTTTGGTTGGTAGATTTCCGTTGGGTAATAGATAGTTAGCCGCGTTGGCGGGTGGCCTTATTCGGTTGAGAAATCGGCCACCACCTTGCGATAGGTTCTGTAGAGGCGTGTTCGGGTAATGTAGCCCTGCAGCACGTTGTTGATGTCGACCACGGGCAGCACGCTGGCGTTGGTGGTGTCGAACTTGCGCATCACCTCGGTCATGGGCTCGTTGCGGTAGAGTATGGCTGGCAGGGGTGTCATCACCTGGCTGGCCCGCATCTTCTGGTAGAGCTCGGGCCGGAACACGATGTTGCGAATCTTCGTCAGGTCGATCTCGCCCAGCAGTCGTCCGCCCTGGTCGAGCACGGGCAGGAAGGCGCTGTCGCTATTGCTCAGCACGCTCACCACGCGCCCCAAGGGCATGTCGGGCTTCACGCTCACCACGTCTTTCTCCACGATGGCGTCCATGCTCATCAGCGTGAGCACGCTGTGGTCGGTGTGGTGGGTGATGAGCTTTCCCTCGCGCGCCAGTCGCATGGCGTAGATGCTGTGGGGCTCGAAGATGCTGATCACCATGACGCTCACCACGCTCACGATGAGCAGGGGCACGAAGAGCTGGTAGCCGCCCGTTATCTCGGCTATGAGGAAGATGCCGGTGAGCGGTGCGTGCATCACGCCGGCCATGACGGCCGCCATTCCCAGTAGGGTGAAGTTTTTCTCGGGGATGTAAACGCCGATCTGCTCCATGTTCCACAGGCGGGCGAAGAGGAAGCCGGCGAAGCCGCCCACGAAGAGCGAGGGTGCGAACGTTCCGCCGCATCCGCCGGCGCCGTTGGTCGACGAGGTGGCCACGATCTTCGTGAGCAGCACCATGGCCACGTAGAGCACCAGCAGGTCGGTGTGGCCGTAGAAGAGCGACCCGTCGAGCACATGGTCCCAGTCGCTCTCGGTCTTTCCGTTGAGCAGGATGACGAGGCTGTCCCATCCCTCACCATAGAGCGACGGGAAGAAGAAGATGAGCGTGCTGAGCACCAGTCCGCCCACGATGAGCTTGCGGTAGGGGTGTCGGCGCATGCGTGCGAACTGTCCCTCGCACCAGGTCATGCCTCGCATGAAGTAGAGGCTCACGAAGCCTCCGAACACGCCGAGCATCACGGTGGCGGGTATGCGCTCCACGCTCCACGCCGAGTCGAGCGTGAAGGAGAACATCGACTTGTCGCCCACGAGCAGGTAGCTCGTTACGTTGGCGGTGATGGTTGCTATGAGGATGGGCACGATCGACGACATCGTCATGTCGATCATGAGCACCTCGAGCGTGAACACCATGCCGGCGATGGGCGCCTTGTAGATGCCGGCCACGGCGGCGGCCGCTCCGCATCCCACGAGCAGCATGAGCTGTCGCTTGTCGAGCTTGAAGATTTGTCCGAGGTTGCTGCCTATGGCCGATCCCGTGAGCACGATGGGTGCCTCGGCTCCCACCGATCCGCCGAAGCCGATGGTGATGGCCGACGCCACGACCGACGTCCAGCAGTTGTGGCGCCGCAGTCGCGAGCGGTTGGTGGATATGGCGTATAGCACGCGTGTTATGCCATGCGATATGTTGTCGCGCACCACATATTTTATAAAGAGCGACGTGAGCCAGATGCCCACCACCGGGAAGAGCAGGAAGAGCACGTTGGCGGCGTCGGTTGCGAAGCCTTTCGTGAGCAGCTGCTGTATGAGGTGGATGATCCAATGGAGCAGGAAGGCTGCCACGGCTGCCAGGATGCCGACGAAGAACGCCAGCACCTGTGTGGTTTGCTTGTCTGTGAGGTTGCGTTGCCTCCAGGCTATCAGTTTTTCCAACATGGGCTTGCCTATGATGAGAGTAATGTTGTGCGCCCTCGGGGGCGCTGGGGGTTGGTTGATGTTATTTCCTGATGATGGTGACCTGTCCGTCCTGTCCGAGCTTCACGATCGAGCTTGGCTTGTGGGGCTTGTGCTCCTGTCGGCGCGCGAAGCACACATAGTCGGCCTGCTCCAGCAGTTCGGGCGCAATGTCGCAGTAGTTTTGCGCTGCGGGCTCGCCGCTGATGTTCACGCTGGTCGACACGAGCGCCTTCTGGAACCTGTAGCACAGTTCGTGCGAGAACGGCTCGCGTGTGATGCGCATGGCGATCGACCCATCGTTGGCGATGAGGTTGGGCGCGAGGTTCACGGCGCCGTCGAGAATGATGGTCATGGGGTCGACGGCGGCGTCGAGCAGGTCCCATGCCACGGGCGGCACCTGTCGCACGTAGCGTTGCAGGCGCGCGTCGCTGTCGACGAGGCAGATGAGCGCCTTCGAGTCGTCGCGCTGTTTCATTTTGTACACCTTGGCCACGGCCTCTGGGTTGGTGGCGTCGCAGCCGATGCCCCACACGGTGTCGGTGGGGTAAAGAATGATGCCGCCCTCGCGGAGCACGCGGACGGCGTTGCGAATGTCTTCTTCCTGTGTCATTGAATTGATCGTTTTAGTAATGCCGCGCCGTGCCGCAACATGCGGTCGACGGGCCTGGACACTAAACCATAAAAGTATGGGGTCCTACGAAAGGATAACGGCAAAATTACAAATTCCTTTTCGTCCACCCAAATGTTTCAGGCAAAATATTAGGTTCGTCCGGCATTTGGAGTGATTTGAGGAGCGTGTCGCTTCTAACAGCTTTGGCCATATACTGCTTTCACAACGAATAGCTTATTTAGCCTCAGACGGCGTCGCTCGGCTCTGCCGCTTTCGTAGCGCCAGCGGAGAAAGAACAACGAATTTCCCAAATTTTCGAATTTTTTCTAATTGCGTTAGCTAAATTCGTTCAAATTGTTAATCGTAAAACGATTATATCAATTGGAGTTTCTGATTTAGGCAGGGTGGGCTTTGCTATGCATTATTGGCTTCACCTCAGCAATTCAAGCATGCTTGATTGCATTCGGTTTGAACGGGCTGAAAGCCCAATGAGCGCATAGCCCAGGGCAAGCGAAGCGACACCCTGGGTATGAATACAAACAACATACCCATTAACGCTCTGAAAGAGCAAAAGCGTAATAAATATGGCACAGTCACTGAGCAAAATCCACATAAGGATGAATGCTTTTGCCCTTCCAGGGCGCACCAATGAAAATACGATTAATACCCAGGGTGTCGCTTCGCTTGCCCTGGGCTATGCGCAACCTTGGGCTTTCAGCCCGCCTCATTTGCCTTTTGTCGCGTCCTCATCACAGGACCTGCGAATGATGATTTCTCGGTTAATGACTTCCCTACGATCAGTGGGGCTTCGCACGTCATTACCTCCCTGTGGTCAGTGGGGCTACGCCGAGTCTCGTGAGATTCCAAACGCCAGAGGCGTTTCTCTCAATCGTCATTCGGTAGATTACCTCCCGTTGGTCGGTGGGTCTACGACAAATCTCGTGAGATTCGTGTTCTTAAAAAATCAGCGAGCGTTTCAGAGGTCGAAGCAACCATGTGTTTGTATGGATATTTGGTTAAAAAGTTGTGTGGAAAAAACGGACGAACCAGAGAACGAAAAGAGGATATTTGACCCTTTGAAAGAACGAAAACGGCAAGTGGATTTGCGGTTAGGCATCTTTCGAGGGGCGATAGCTTAGCTTTCGAGTTGCCAAAAGCCATGTTTCGCGGTGCGAAAGCTAAGCCATCGAGGCTCGATAAGGCATGTTTCGCAACGGAAATGGGGCCGGTTGGAAGGCGCAATAACACCCGCGGACAGCAACTGTCTGATTATGAACCAATTGCAAAAACGTGCGAGAATGGCGTATTTGGAGACCAATGGGAGGTCGAACAAAAAAACAGTGTAGATTGATGTGTAGTTTGTAAGGATATTACTTCCCGTTGGTCAGTGGGGCTACGCCGAGTTCCGTAAGATTACCTCTCTACGGTCAGTGGGGCTACGCCGAGTATTTTTTTAGAACACGAATCTCACGAGATTTGTCGTAGACCCACCGACCGAAGGAAGGTAATGCATATCCTATTATACAATGATGGTATTTCCTCTCAGTTGTCATTCGTGAGATAATAAACACCGACGGTGTTTCCTCTCAGTCGTCATTCGTAAGATTAGTGAGATTCGTGTTCTTTAAAAAATAGCGAGCGTGTGCATCGGCCAGTGGTGCTTCGTACGTCATTATCTCCCATTGGTCAGTGGGGCTTGGCCAAGTATTTTTTTAGAACACGAATCTCACGAATCTATCGAATGCAGATATAAGAAACGCCCCTGGCGTTTAGAATCTCACGAATGCATATTATATGATACACCGACGGTCTTTCTCTCAGTTGTCATTCGTGAGATAATAAACACCGACGGTGTTTCCTCTCAGTCGTCATTCGTAAGATTACCTCCCGTTGGTCGGTGGGTCTACGACAAATCTCGTGAGATTCGTGTTCTTTCAAAATCAGCGAGTGCTTGCGTCGCACGGTGTGGCTTCGCACGGCTCTGCGTCTCGCAATTGGCGCGCAAGGGCAATGCCCTTCATAGCCCAGGGCCGCTCGGCTCTGCTGCTTGCCCAAGCAAGAACGCCCTGAGTAAATTCAAATGACCGATGGGGGTTTAACGGAAGAACCGATAAAAAGGGGCGTATCGCTTTCGTGTTTGGCTTTTTTTTAATAATTTTGCATTTGTAAAGCGGCGAACGCCGCTTGTCTTATTTTCTAATCTTTTTTCTTATCACAATGAAAGTCAACCGACTAACTGCCGTAGCGATGCTGCTGGCAACACTCCTCCTGAGTTCCATGAAGGTCAAGGCGCAAGTCAATGCGCAAGTGCTCTACGATTTCGGCAACGACCGCGAGTTTGTAACGCTGACGCTTGAGATGTTCAAGCAGGACAAATGGGGTAGCACCTACTTCTTCGTCGACCACGATTTCAACTACGACAAGATGGTGGCGGGCAGCAAGAACATCGCGCAGGGCGGCACCTACACCGAGATCTCACGCGCCCTCAACTTCTGGCAGAACACGCAGCTGAAAAACTGGAGCCTCCACGTGGAGTATAACGGCGGCATCACGAAGAACTACCCCATCAACAACGCATGGCTCTTCGGTGCCGAGTATCTGCTGCACGACAAGAGCTACCGCAACACGCTCACCCTGCAGGCGCTCTACAAGACCATCCGCGCCACCGACCAGAACGTGCCCATGCAGCTGACCGCCGTGTGGACCTGCAACGACATCTTCGGGGTGAAGGGCCTGAAGTTTGATGGCTTCGCCGACTTCTGGTGGGAGACCCACGCCGTCGACTTCAAGGAGGACGGCAGCGCCGACACCAAGCACACCGTGTTTATCACCGAGCCGCAGCTCTGGTACAACGTGGGCCAGCACTTCGGCGTCGACAACCTCAGCCTCGGTGGCGAGGTGGAACTCACCAACAACTTCGGCTCAACAGGGGGCTTCAAGTGCCGTCCCTGCCTGGGTGTGAAGTGGGACTTCTAATATGTTAACCTCCTGATTCCTATCATCCTCATCATGTTACAGAAACTATTGGGCTTCGATCCCAAGCAGCATAACATCAAGACGGAGATCATGGCGGGCGTAACAACGTTCCTCACCATGGCTTATATTCTCGCCGTCAATCCCAACATCTTCTCGGCGTTGGCCTCTCAGGGCATGGACACCCACGCCGTGTTCACCTCCACGGCGCTGGCAGCCATCGTGGGCACGCTCGTCATGGCGTTCTACGCCAAGAAGCCGTTTGGCCTGGCGCCGGGCATGGGTCTCAACGCCTTCTTCGTGTTCACCGTGTGCCTCACGATGGGCTACTCATGGCAGTTTGCCCTGACGGCCATCCTCATCGAGGGCATCCTCTTCATCCTCATGACGGTGACGAAGATACGCACGCTCATCGTCGACGCCATTCCCGCCACCCTCAAACGGGCCATTGGCGCGGGCATCGGCCTCTTCATCGCCTTCATCGGCCTGAAGAACGCGGGCATCATCGTGCAGAACGACGCCACGTTTGTAACCATCGGCCACCTCACGGAGGGGTCGGCGCTGCTCGGCATTATCGGCCTGCTCATCACGTCGGTGCTGGTCATCAAGAACGTGCCGGGCTCACTGCTCGTGGGCATCATCGCCACGGCGCTCATCGGCATGCCGATGGGACTCACCTCGTTTCATGGCATGGTGGACGTGCCGCCATCGGTGGCGCCCATCTTCTGCCAGTTTGAGTTTCACAACATCCTCAGCATCGACATGGTGATCGTGGTGCTGACGTTCCTCTTCATCGATATGTTCGACACCATGGGCACGCTGGTTGGCGTGTGCACCAAGGCGGGCATGATGCGCCCCAACGGCACCATCCCCGGCCTGAACAAGGCGTTCATGGCCGATGCCGTAGCCACCGTGACGGGCGCCTGCCTGGGCGCAAGCACCACCACGACGTATGTGGAGAGTGCCGCTGGCGTGGCGCAGGGTGGCCGCACGGGCCTCACGGCGTTGTCGACGGCGCTCTGCTTCGTGGTGGCGTTGTTCTTCGCGCCGTTGTTCCTGGCCATCCCGTCGGCGGCAACGGCCCCCGTGCTCATCATCGTGGGACTGTTCATGCTGTCGCCCATCAAGGACATCGACCTGAACGACTACGCCGAGTCGATCCCTGCCTTCATCACGATCATCATGATGCCGCTCACGTATAGCATCTCCGACGGCATTCTGTGTGGTGTCATCGCCTACGTGGCCATCAATGTGCTTTGCGGCCACTGGAAGCGCCTCAACGCCACGCTCTACGTGCTCGCCATCCTGTTCGTCATGAAGTATATCTTCATTTAACCCAAAAAGGCCATTAGGATTTACCCCACGCCATCGTTCCCATGGCGCCTACAACCAAAAGAGGGTGTGTCATAATTGACTATGGTCATTTATGGTGCACCCTCCTTTTGT
>NZ_JAXVAE010000122.1:0-4968 GCF_037460745.1 Hallella sp.
CGTACCATGCCCTGTCAAGGTTTAGGTCTGGCCAGCCTTGGTTACGCTGCGCATAACAAACCAAAGTTGTCCATTGGGCTAAGGCAATGATTAAACAGATAGTTTTCCTCATGGTGATTTCTATTCGAATGTAAAGCCTCCCTTGCCAAATATTCTCTTCGCCAATTCTTCATCTTGAACATTGGATCCATCACGGAAGGAGTAATAATTGCCGTCACTTTCATTGTAGATTTCGGCATATTGAAAGCCTTGTTTCTTCATCTGGTCAATGTCATATTGGCTGGGGTAGCTATTATATTGTCTAAATTTCTCCTCGTACCCCTTTTCCGTCTGCGAATGGTTATGGGCGTAACAGTTATAGCCATTTAACGCGTAAAATTCCCGATTGTCCAACAGGTCGGTTTGATGCTCTTCATTGCTTGTCATGAGCACACCCCCAGTTGAGTCTTTCTTGTAACAATATGCCCACTCCACGTTGGTGTGGTCTGCCAAAAACTCGAAAACGCCTTTGTTGAGTGCGCTGCCAGTGAATGCTCCTTTTTGCACATTTCCGCTGATTATCAAGTAGCCGAAGTCGCCATCAAGTTCCATTTCGTTTCCCTTTACATCGATGATGTTTTGGTCGCTGGGGTATGTGGCAACCAAAATGCCACTTTCGTCAAAGCAGTACTTTTTGTACTTCTTTTCTCCTTCGTCTCCCGACATGACCGACACTTCCTTCCAAAGGTTGTCAAGGTCTTCTTGGCTTAATACTTTTTTCATGTTGCTATGTTTTATAAGGTGACAGAATGAATTTAAGTTAGTCAATAGTTAATTCTGCAGATATAATATTTATTTTATACGTCAAAGCTGATATGTTATTTTTTTATGTTATTTAACAATCTTTTATTCACGGTTGAATTCTCATAGGTTGATGTTCATGTAGTCTTCTACCAGCCAGCCGCATTTGTTGACCGTCACGCGGTAGTAGCGGCCCGTCATGATGCGGAAGTCGGTGGTGTAGAGGGGGCGATAGGTGCCATAAGGAAGCTTGCCCACAAACCACTTCATGTTATCGAAAGCTCTTTGTGTCAGCCCGTCAGGTGCTTTGGGCGACAGTAGCTCGAGGCCGTAGGTCCCTTCTTTACCCGTTTCGTCTTTGTGCTTTTCGTATAATAACACGGAGAAAGTGCGTTCTTCGTGATCCATATCGAAATTCCAGCGCATGTCAATCAAGTTTCCCAATAGTTTTGCACCGCCTTTTGTGCGGCGTGTCCATGAACCACCTAATATAGGGGAGATGAAGCTGAAGAAGTCTGCACAATAGCTGAACACACTGTTATCTACCACTTTGATGTATCCTTTATTGCGTGTCTCCAAAAAAGGATTGGGTGTCACCGTGTATCCCATGTAGCGTTTGGGCTCTTTCAGAAAGATGATGTCACCCGTAAGTAGCTTCGCCTTATCCTTGTTTTGCGTCATCCAGACATCTTTCATGGGTACGCCTTTCAGAGGAGAGAGCAAGACGAGAAATTTCCCATAGAAGGTGTTGATGGAGTCGTAGCCGGCATAGGGAGAGGTTCTGAAGATGGTGTCCTTGTATTGTTCAAAGGCCGCTTTCATCTCTTCCACGGAAATAGTGTCCTTAAAGTAATTTTGCCTTAGTATGGATCGGTCCGCCTTTGTGTCGTGCAGATAGCTTATCCACGCTCTCGGGAAATTTAAGGTTGCCCACTCTTCCTTGCCCTCGTCTATCCATTGTGCGTAAGCTGATGAGAGCGCGATCTGCAGGAAAACCATGATAAATATCGTCTTTTTCATGTTCGATTTCTCATTTGGTGCGCTACCGTCCATAGCGCACAGGGTTACTTTGCGAAGATATTAAAAAAATGGATATCCTCCAAATGATGAAGCCTTTTTTTTGTTCTTTTGCGAAAAACGTGCCAGCTACGTAGGCCACCCATTCGCATCTGTATGCACTTGCCTGGTTGCCAATGATGCTCCATTGTTCAAATCTTTGGTGTGAAAGTTGTGTTGCGTTTATCGCTGAAATAGGTCGCGAAAACCGATTTTTTTTGAGATGAAACCCTCCATGGTCGTTCTCGGTTTCGTGAAAGATGCCTAATCGAGTTGCGAAAGCTAAGCTATCGAGTCTCCATCGGGCGTCTTTCGTGTTGCGGTTAGGCGTCTTTCGTCCCTCGATTAGGCATGTTTCGCAATGAAAAATCTGAAATTTGAAGTGGCAAAACGGCAGTTCGGATTGTAAGTTACTAATGGTCAGGATGTTGCGAATCTTTCGTGAGAATCGCGTATTTGCGCCAAATATTTTGTTCGTGGAAAAGAAACGTGTAGTTTTCACTATAGTTTGTTGCATGTTTTCCTACCCCATGCGCATCGCGCCGCTGTCCCTGCCGCATGGTGCGATCGCTCGTTGGGGAGTTCTTCGGATCAAGGAACTCCTTTTCCCACAGGGCTTTTTAGGTTTTTTATATGCCCATCCCTTTCAACTTGTGCCTAAAAATGTTATCTTTGCGAAACATAGCCCCAGTGTCGCCGTGTGAGGCGCGCGATGGGGTAGGAGCGCTTACGCCTCGGTCTGGCACGCTCTTTGTTATGTCATATTAGCATATTCACGATTTAACGATTTCATATGATGGATTCTATTCACGACCGTACGTTCGGAGGAGAGCGTCCGCTCTTCGGAGCCCACGATGTGGTGCTCGAGAATATAACGATTACCGATGGTGAGTCGGGCATCAAGTGTTGTCACGATATCGAGTGCCGCGACTCTAAGTTTTATGGCAAATACCCTTGGTGGCACGTCGACCGTAGCTTGATCACCAGTTGCTATTTTGCTCCCGGCAGTCGCTCAGCCATTTGGTATAGCAGCCACATGGTGATGCGCAACTGTGTGATCGATGGCCCTAAGTTCTTCCGCGAGATGAAGCATCTGGAGCTCGAGAATGTAAAGATCAATGATGCTGATGAGACCTTCTGGCGTGTTGATGGACTGAAGTTGAAGAATGTGGAGTTGCATCAAGGAACCTATCCATTTATGTTCTCTAAAAATATTTACGTTGATGGACTTGTTTCCGATGCCATGTACGTGTTCCAGTATTGCGAGAATGTGGAGATCCACAACGCTAAGATCACTACCAAGGACTCGTTCTGGGAGTGCAACAACGTAACCGTTTACGACTCTGAGCTTGACGGTGAGTATTTGGCTTGGCACTCCAAGAACATCAAGTTGGTGCGCTGCCATATCAAGGGTGAGCAGCCCCTGTGCTATATGGATGGCGTTACGTTGGAAGACTGTACGTTTGATGAGGCTTGCGACCGCGTCTTTGAGGACAGCAAGCGCATCGATGCCTCCATTACCGGTACCATCACCGAGGTGAAGAATCCCATTAGCGGACGCATCGTGGCCGACAAGGTGGGCAAGATAACCTATAACGAGTTTGCTAAGTCGCGCGAGTGCCAGATAGGGGAAAGATAATGAAAAACTACGACTTTTCGAAGGTCATCGACCGTCGGCACAGTGGTTCCGTCAAGTGGGATCACTTTGCCGATGACGAGGTGTTGCCCCTGTGGGTGGCTGACATGGATTTTCAAGCAGCGCCTGCCATCCAGGAAGCGCTCAGGCGACGTGTGGACCATGGCGTTTTTGGCTATGCCCAGGTCGACGATGGCTATTACGATGCCATTATCTCTTGGCAGCAGCGACGCCATCAGTGGACGGTCGATCGCTCATCTATTCTCTACACCACGGGTGTGGTGCCCGCCGCCAGTTGCGCCATCAAGGCCCTGACGCTCCCCGGCGAGAAGGTGCTTGTGATGACTCCCGTTTACAACTGCTTCTTTTCGTCCATTCGCAACCAGGGTTGCGGCATTGCCGAAAGTGCGCTCAAACGAGAGGGCGACAGTTATGTTGTGGATTGGGACCACTTTGAGCGCCAGTGCCAAGACGAGAAAGTAACCGTTTTCCTGCTTTGCAACCCTCATAATCCTGCCGGACGGGTGTGGACGCGAGAGGAACTGCGCCGCATGGGGGCCATTTGCGCGGAAAACCGTGTGCGCGTCATTAGCGACGAAATCCATTGCGAACTGGTGATGCCCGGACACACGTTTGTGCCGTTTGCCGCCGTTTGCGAGCAAAACCAGCGCAACAGTGTTACGTTGTGCTCGCCCTCCAAGTCGTTTAACATCGCTGGCTTGCAAAACGCCTATGTCATTTGCTCCGATGAGGAGATGCGCCGCCGTGTAGACCGAGTGATCAATATCTTTGAGGTGTGCGACGTAAACCCCTTTGGCATTGAGGCGTTGAAGGCCGCATATAACGAGAGTGAGGAGTGGATCGACGACCTATGCCAGTATGTCTGGGGCAACTATCTGTGTCTCAGGGAGTTTGTGGCTTGTCGGTTGCCCAAGGTGAGCGTATGCCGACTGGAGGGTACCTATTTGGCTTGGTTGGACATTCGCCAGTTGGGCCTTACAAGCGATGAGGCCACACAGCGCTTGCTGCACGACGGCAAGGTGTTTGTTAGCAGTGGAACGCTCTATGGCCAGCGCGACGGCGATGGCTATCTGCGCATCAACTTAGCCTGTCCCCGAGCTACCTTGGAAGAGGGCTTGAAGCGCATCGAAAAAGTGCTCGCTTTTATATAAGGTACGCGCGTACCTTTTATTATTGTACCCCCTCAGCCTATGGAGCTTTTGTTGCTCCTTCGAAAATGGGTGGGTTCATGTGGGTTCATCCGGTATTTGTAGCTACGTAGGTCGCGCGAAAGTGTTAGCGTGTGTCCTTGGTCGTTGCAAATGTCGGATGAATCGATTCTCCGCCTGCTCATCGGTTTCGTTCCATTCCAAGTAAGCCGTTTTGCGCCAGGATGCCCCATTTACCCCTGCTGCGACCCGTTTTTTTGTGGATCATCCGTCATTTGGAGTGAAAAATAACACACGTGAGTATTTACGCTCAGACGCGGTCGCTCG
>NZ_JAXVAE010000123.1:0-7550 GCF_037460745.1 Hallella sp.
CTGAAATCTTGCACTTTTTATGTCAGATTTATATCTAAATTTTGAACACCCTACCGGATGGGCCACAAAAAACTGGCTGCCCACGCTCTTCGCTTCGAACCTCAACATACCTATGGCACAAGCAGGACCACTCTCTACGTTCACCATTGCGCTCTCCTCGTTCATCGGAGTCATCATCGGTGGCATTCTCTCCGACCGCTGGGTGCAACGCAATATCCGAGGCCGCATATTTACGAGCGCCATCGGTTTGGCACTCACCATTCCCTCTCTTGTGCTCCTGGGCTTTGGCCACAGCATCGTTGCGGTGGTTGGCGCAGGCATGTTCTTCGGCATCGGCTATGGTATGTTCGACTGTAACAACATGCCCATCCTATGCCAAATTATCTCGGCCAAGCATCGCGCCACGGCTTATGGCGTGATGAACATGGTGGGAGTGTTCGCCGGAGCAGCTGTCACCCAGCTCATGGGCAAGTGGACCGACGGTGGAAACCTCGGCCAAGGATTCGCCATGCTGGCCGTAGTAGTGCTCGTGGCCGTGGCCCTGCAACTATTCGTCCTCAAGCCCAAGAGCGACAACATCGATTAAACACAACATAAATAACAAAGAAAAACCATCATTATGGAAAAGATTATCGGACTCATCGACGCTCCGTTCACACCGTTCAAGGACAATTTCGACGTGAACCTGGAGCCCATCGCAGCCTACGCTGCCATGCTCTACAAGAATGGCCTTAAGGGCGTTTTCATCAATGGCTCATCGGGTGAGGGCTACATGCTCACCGTGGAAGAGCGCATGGCGCTGGCTGAGGAGTGGATGAAGGCTGCCCCCGAGGGCTTTAAGGTCATTGTGCATGTAGGCAGTTGCTGCCTGCGCGATAGTGTCAGACTGGCTGAGCACGCCGCCAAGATTGGCGCGTGGGGCATCGGTTCTATGGCTCCCCCTTTCCCCCACATCGGACAAATTGAGGAACTTGTGAAATACTGCGAGACCATTGCGGCTGCCGCTCCCAGCCTTCCGTTCTATTATTACCACATCCCCGCATTCAACGGATGCTACCTTTCTATGCTCGATTTGCTGAAAGCGGTGGACGGACGCATACCCAACTTCGCCGGCATCAAGTACACCTTCGAGAGCCTCTACGAGTACAACCAGTGCCGTCTGTATAAGGATGGCAAATTCGACATGCTGCACGGACAGGATGAGACCATCCTGGCTGAGCTGGCACTGGGCGGTGCACAAGGCGGCATCTGCGGAACAAGCAACTACAATGGCCGTGGTTTGGTATCGATTCTCGACTGCTGGGCCAAGGGCGACATTGAGGGTGCGCGCAGCTGCCAAGACTATGCGCAAGCCGTCATCAACGTCATTTGCCACTTCCGCGGCAACATCGTGGGCGGCAAGCGCATCATGAAGTTGCTGGGATTCGATCTCGGTCCCAACCGCGTTCCGTTCCAAAACATGACCGACGAGGAAGAGGCACGCATGCGCCAGGAGCTCGAGGCCATCGATTTCTTTAACCACGCCAACGTGTTCTAATTCCTTACGATCATGGACATCAACCAATATCTCAACGACTGGGGCGCCCGCTATCGCCGCGACCTCACAGAGAACATCATGCCGTTCTGGTTGGAGCACGGCCTCGATCGGGTGAACGGCGGCGTATACACCTGCCTAAACCGCGACGGTTCGGTTATCGACACCACCAAGAGCGTGTGGTTCCAGGGGCGCTTTGGCTTCATTTGCGCATTCGCCTACAACAATATTGAGCGCAAGCAAGAGTGGCTCGACGCAGCCAAGAGTTGTCTCGACTTCATCGAAGCGCATTGTTTCGACGCTGATGGACACATGTATTTCACAGTTGCAGCCGACGGACAACCCCTGCGCAAGCGCCGTTACGTGTTCAGCGAGACCTTTGCCGCAATCGCCATGGCGGAGTATGCGCTGGCCACAGGCGAAGACCACTGGGCTCAACGCGCCCTACAGGTATTCAACGACACACAGCGTTTCCTCACCACACCGGGCTTCCTGCTTCCTAAGTTTGAGCCTGAGGTGAAGATGGAAAGCCACAGCATCACAATGATTCTCATCAATGTGGGCTCCTGTTTGCGCAAGGTTATTGACGACCCGAAGCTCACCCAGCAGATCGATGACTCAGTGGACAAATTGCGCCGTCTCTTCATACATCCTGAATTTAAGGCCCTCTTAGAGACCGTAGGCCCCAACGGCGAGTTCATCGACAATAGCATCGGACGCACCATCAACCCCGGACACTGCATCGAAACGGCATGGTTCCTGCTTGAGGAATTGTACCATCGCGGGTGGGACAGCGACCTTCGCGACCTCGCCTTGAAGATTTTCGACTGGTCGTGGGAATGGGGCTGGGACAAGCAATATGGCGGAATCATCAACTTCCGTGACTGCCGCAACCTGCCTCCACAGGACTATTCGCAGGACATGAAGTTCTGGTGGCCACAATGCGAGACCATCATCGCCTCACTCTACGCCTACCGAGCCACGGGCGACGAGAAGTACATATTCCGCCACAATCTCATCAGCGAGTGGACCTACAACCACTTCCCCGATGCCGAATATGGCGAATGGTATGGTTACCTCCATCGAGACGGCACCGTGGCGCAGCCTGCCAAGGGCAACATCTTTAAGGGTCCGTTCCACGTTCCCCGCATGATGATCAAGGGATGCCAGCTGACGGCCATGCCCACAGCCACAAACATCTAATACTCGATAGGGCGTAAGACCAAGAGGAACCGCAAGGACATATTGCTCGAATCCAAATGAGGAATGGCATTCCACACCCCATTCGGAACACCATACATAAACCCATATCGGCATTAGATTTTAATTCCTGTTAGCTTTTGTTTCGAGCAGGTTGCGACAGGCGCGATGAAGCCATAGCGGACTATGGCGAAACGCAACCCGAAGCATGATGCCGAAAGAAACGCTGGCAGGAGTTGAAAAGAACCCATAAGATTCTTACAATCCACCTGTTGCAGTCTAATGACCGATTGGGGATAAACTAAAAACGCCGACTCTCCACAAAGGAAAGTCGGCGTTTATGGTTATGATCGATTCGTTTACAGAGTCTTATTCAGGCTTCATGTTGGTATACACGTTCTGCACGTCGTCGAAGTCCTCGAGCTTCTCCACCATCTTATCAATGGTCTCGCGCTCCTCGGGAGTCACATCCTTCAGATCGGTGGGGATGCGAGTGAACTCTGCACTTGTGATCTCAAAGCCATTGTCCTCAAGATGCTTCTGAATGTCGCCAAAGCTGGTAGGCTCGCCATAGATGGTAATCTCGCCTGTCTCCTCGTCGGTGTCGTACTCATCGTCCACTCCGTAGTCGATGAAGTCGAGGATAAGGTCGTCCATCTCAACGCCTTCCTTCATCTTAAAAGAGAACACACACTTCTGGTCGAAGAGGAAGCTCAGTGATCCCTGGGTTCCAAGGTTGCCATTGAACTTGTTGAACACTGATCTCACGTCACCAACGGTACGCGTGGTGTTGTCGGTCAGTGTGTCCACGAAGATGGCGATACCGTGAGGACCATATCCCTCGTAAGGCACCTCCTTATAATCGGTGGTGTCCTTACCCAGTGCATTCTTGATGGCACGCTGGATATTATCCTTCGGCATGTTCTCGCGCTTACACGTGGCAATGATGGCACGCAGGCGCGGGTTGTTCTCAGGCTCACCGCCACCAGCCTTCACAGCGATGGCAATCTCCTTACCCAATTTAGTAAACGTGCGGGCCATGTGGCCCCATCTCTTCAACTTTGTCGCTTTGCGATATTCAAATGCTCTTCCCATTGGAATTGTTGTTTATCGGAGTTCGGCTCCGAGTTTGTTTGTTAAGTTTTTAATGATTTTCTGCATGATGGCGTCAATCTGCTTGTCGTTGAGCGTGCGCTCCTCATCCTCAAGGATGAAGTTAACGGCGTAGCTCTTCTTTCCAGCAGGCAGGTTCTTGCCCTGATAAACGTCGAAGAGGTCGACCTCCTTCAACAGTTTCTTCTCGCTTTGGCGTGCAATCTGCTCTATTTGGGCAAACTCCACGTTGCTATCGATGAGCAAAGCGAGGTCGCGGCTTACGGCAGGATACTTCGAGAGTTCCTTAAACTCCACCTTATTCTTCTTGATGGCCTTCATCACTGCTGTCCAATTGATGTCGGCGTAATACACGTCTTTCTCAACGCCGCACGTGTGGCAGACCTTCTTGGTCAACTTTCCATATTCGCACAGCACCTTACCACCACGATTCTTCAGTACGAGAGCCTCAGAGAAGAGATTGTTCTCCGACTGGCTGCTGACAACCATGCCACCGGCCACACCCACGCGACGGAGGATGTTCTCCACGTAAGCCTTCAACTCATAGAAGCTGGTGTCCTCATCGGGATGGGCCCATGAGCCCTCCACGCGCTTGCCCGTGATCCAAAGGGCGAGGTGACTCTCCTGCGTGTAAGCCACAATAGAGTTGTCGTGATCGTCCTTCTCGGGATCGTAGTGATAAGCGTTGCCCACTTCGAAGAACTTCAGGTTCGAACGCTTGCGGTTGATATTGCGAGCCAACGACTCCAATCCGCCAAACACGAGCGACTGGCGCATCACGCCGAGGTCGGCGCTCAGCGGGTTCATCACCTTCACGGTGTTGGCCCAGCGATAGGCGTTGAGCTCATCGTGGTCGTAGTAGCTCGACTTCGACATGGAGTTGTTCAAAATCTCGTTGAAGCCACATCCCACAAGCTGCTCGCTGACGATGTTGATCAATCGATGCTCCTTGTCGTGTTCATCGGGCACAGTGAGCGACGACTTCAGCTGTGTGGGAATCTCCACATTATTATATCCGTAGATGCGAAGGATGTCCTCCACTACGTCGCAAGGACGCTGCACGTCGACGCGATAAGCCGGAACCACAAGGTCAAGACCATTGGCATCCTCACCCTCGATCTTCATCTCGAGGCTTGTGGCGATGCTCTTGATGGTTTCCACGCCCAGGCGCTTGCCTATGAGGCGGTCGCAATATTCGTAGTTGAGTCGCACAGGGAAGTTGGGCAGCGGCTCAGGATAAACATCCTTGATCTGCATCGACACTTTTCCGCCCGCCAGTTCCTTGCAGAGGATAGCGGCCTGCTTTAAGGCGTAAATGGTACCATTGGGGTCGACACCACGCTCAAAACGGAAACTGGAATCGGTAGACAGGCCATGGCGGCGTGCGCTCTTGCGGATCCAGGTGGGATGGAAGTAAGCGCTCTCAAGCACCACATTGCGGGTTGTCTCATAAGTACCCGAGCCCTTGCCGCCAAAGATTCCGGCAATGCACATGGGCTCCTCAGCGTTGCAGATACTCAGGTCGTGTTCGCCCAGGATATGCTCCTCGCCATCGAGAGTAACAAACTTGGTACCCTCAGGCTGCGTACGCACCACGATCTTATGACCGGTAACCATGTCGGCATCGAAACAGTGCATGGGCTGACCGTAAGCCATCAGGATATAGTTGGTGATGTCCACAATATTGTTGATGGGACGCAGGCCGACGGTCGTCAGCTTCTCCTGCAACCACTTCGGGCTTTCCTTCACCTCGCAATCCGTGATGCTCACACAAGCGTAGCGCTTGCAAGCTTCGTGGTTCTCGATCTCCACATCGATGGGCAGATCCTCATTGTCGACCACAAACTTTGAGCAGTCAGGGCGATGGAGGCTGGTTTGATAGCCACGCTGCACCAACCAAGCATAGAGGTCGCGCGCCACACCATAGTGACTCAGCGCATCGGCGCGGTTGGCCGTAATGTCGATATCGATAAGCCAATCGCTCTCCAAGTGGAAATACTCTGCTGCAGGCGTGCCCACCACGGCCTCCTCGGGGAGAACCATGATACCGGTGTGATCGGTGCCCACGCCAATCTCATCCTCGGCGCAGATCATGCCAAGGCTTTCTACGCCACGTAGTTTCGATTTCTTGATGACAAATTCCTTGTCGCCATCATAGAGCACGCAGCCCAGGTCGGCCACAATGACCTTCTGGCCAGCAGCCACATTGGGTGCGCCACACACGATCTGCTGGGGCTCGCCCTTGCCAAGGTCTACGGTTGTGATATGCAAATGATCGCTATTGGGATGGGCCTCACAAGTGAGAACTTTACCCACGAAGAGACCCTTCAGCCCTCCTTTGATGGCCTGCACCTCTTCGAGCGCGTCCACCTCAAGTCCAGTCGACGTCAGTGCGTCGGCGGTTTCCTGCGGCGTAAGATCGAAGTCGACGTATTCTTTCAGCCACTTATACGAAATATTCATGCTTATATGGTTTGTTTTTACCTATTCTTTATAATTCCATGCAAAATTACTAAAATTCCATGAACTATCAAAAACATGATTAACATATTTTTCCTCGTCCCGGCTAAGGGGCGGTGGCAAACCACGGCGAGGTTGCGAACGCCATGTTAACAAAAAGCACCGAAAATGCAAAAAATGCATTGCAAAAATAGGACAACTAAAACATTGAGCAACCAACTTTATCGTCATTCGAAATTGCGAGACACCACAAGACGATTAGCGGCGAACCAAGGCGAATGCCAAAAATGCGAATCCACCCATCTAACGAGTAAACTTCGCATAGACCAAGCCGAATCAGCACCCTTGAAATTCATGCGATTCATCTCAACAAGTCTCCTTCTGAAAAGCCACGACACCATCAATCCAGGCACCTCTTGCTTGCAAACAAGAGACCCTTAGCATACATTTACAACAACCTAAAATGCAATCACTTACAATAATCACGGATCATTCAAAATTCGATACCGAACATTCCTCTCCATAAAATACGAATCATCCCAACGCGATACATACCTAACCTCTACTCGACACATGGCCTTTCGAGACTCAACACATGGTCGTTTCGCAATCTGGCACATACCAAACGACAATGAGGCAGCCCGTTTTTCATCGACCAAGACAGAAGACACGGCACGCGCAAAGGCCAAAATCGAGAATCACACATTCCATATCATCTATCTCAAAAGACGTAGATAAATGTCAGTATTCTATACAAATTATTATAACATGCATCCCACGCATCAATTCAACCTACAACCTACGCTTAACCTGCCGTAACCCATGTTACCATACAAGCATACGATATGGCAAAAGAATAGCGGCAACAAGAAACAACAAGACCACAAAAACGCCTGGGACCCAAAGACGAAAACACGAAGGCATCGAGATGTGAAGCAAAGCACTTGTATGGAGGGAGCACAAATCCGAAGCAACGACCGCTTGTCGCTCAAGTCCAATTTGACATCAGAAGAGAACAAGAAGATTGTTAGGACATGATCGGCTCCTTTCATCCCTCACCAACTTTTCATCCAGCTTCTCGTTTCCGCTTGCGTATCACGCATAGTCAGACACGCCATGAAAGCAACCATCGAAGCCCGTCCGAAACAAACACTATCAAGAACTAAAATCCAATTACCTATATAGGTCAACTAGTACTGATGCGATAAAATCGCATAGTTATTAAAATTCATCAAATAAAGTG